>CAKQNH010000252.1 GCA_934255105.1 uncultured Pirellulaceae bacterium | reverse complement strand
GGACGCAACAATACCGAACCAACGACCTTCTCGGACAGCTTAGAATTGCTGGCTTCGGGCTGTTGGGAAATACTGGCTCCCGGTTGCTGTGAGTTGCTGGCTCCGGGCTGAATCCTGGAAATCGTCGACTCAAGCAAACTAGATTGAAGTGCATCTGGTGAGCATCCAGCAACGAGTAAAGTTGCCAGCGACAACCCAAGGAGGTACTTGGTCATATCAATCATCCAAAAAACAACGGTGAGCTATTGACGAGAGCCAGACAGTCTAACGTGGCTGAGGAGCGCGAGGCAAGCTATTTCGATCATATTCCAGCAAATGTGTTGGGCTCACAACGCTCCCCACGTGATAGTTGTGGCATTGGGTGCAGCGGTCGGAGGCACCGCCAGGTCGATGGCATGCGGCGCACTGCTCCCTGCTCATGTCTACAAATTCATCCCGCAAGAATTGACAGGCGGCCTGCGTCATCTGCTGTGGTGCAGTTACGCGTGAGTTCGACTGCATCTGTTCGGCAAACACGCCAGCTAGACTTGCTGTCGCCTGAGCGTTGAACTGATGGCAGTAGCGACAGTCGTCCAGCGAGGGGAGCGTTAAATGCGGTCGATGGTCGAACTTCGTAAAGGGTCGAACGCCGGGAGGGTGCGTGAGACTGGTCCAGCGGGCTACTGAATCGAGCGAATTGTCGGTCGGGTGCAACAAGTGGCATTGCGTACAGTTGCCGGGAATGCCGACACCGTGAGTCAGGGAGCCGTTGGTGAGGGAGTCGTTGGTCAGGGAGCCGTGAGTCAGCGGGGGCGGAACATTGGTCGCCGCGTCGATCAGGGCGATGTACTCGGCCCAAGCTGCTAAGGTAGGGTCGGCGTGTCCCCGCGGCATGTAGCGCAGTGCCAACAGAGAGTGATCCAAATACCAGCCCCCAGCCGATACATGCTTCGATCCTTGCCACGTTGTTAACCTCGGTTTTGCTGAGTCTGGCAAAGCGGCCGCTTCGAGGTTTCTGCCGAGCGGCATGTCTCTATCGAGCGGCGCATTGCCACCGAGCAGCGCGTCGGCGTCGGCATCGACCTCTTCCAGCAGCAAGTCGTCGCTTGGCAAATCGCCCATTAGCAAATCGCTGTCGTCGTCCGCGAGTAGATCTACGTCTTCGTTCTCTTCGGGCAAGAGCTTGCCGGGCGAGAGCTTGTCGGGCAAGAGCGTGTCGGATGCGGATGTTTGGCTGACCTGATGCAAGGCACTGGCAGGGACTTGCTGTCTACTGGGGTGGTTTTGAAGCGTGACCCGTTCGACTGCGGCACCGAACCATGCAACTTGCATTTGACGGAATAGATCGGGAGGCAATCCTTGGCTCATCGCCTCGATCAACCGCAGCTCGTGGGTGGTCAGGTCGCGCCGGAGTTGCATCGAGGCGGTGGCCTGCAAACGCCGTTGCCACGCGGCTTGCCCGTCGAGGGCCATTTCCTGGATGAATTTCTGCAAGCCACGAGCCAAACTGCGAGCGACAGCGCCGCGTTGGCCATGTTCGTCCGCGATCTCGAGCAATTTACCGCTCACAGGAAGCTGGGCTAATGTTTCATGCATCTCTGGATCGCCAGCCAACAGAAGTCGCAGCGGTACATCGATCTGACCTTCATAGCCGAATTGTGCTCCGGCCGGCCACTGGGCTAGGCCGTGCGCTGCATCGTGACTGTCGGCCGCTTCGATACTGGGGAGTTGCATTACCGCCCAACCGTCGATGGTGGCCGCGTGGATCGATTGTTGATGGCAACTGCTGCAGGCTTGTTCAAAGCTTACCGAACGAAACACTGGTCCGAGTTCGCCCGATCGGCGATCATCGATGTGGCATCGGCGGCATTCAAAGGTTTCGTTCTTAGTTCCAAAGTGTTTCTGCTCGTGCGCCGCGTGGTCGAAGGCAATGTGTCGCTCCGTGCGATAGGGATAGCCATCGAAGTCGGGATGCCCTGTGGATAGACTTTGGAAACTCTGCTGATGACAGGCTTGGCAACTGGTGTCGGATATGGCTGTTAGATCAAAGCTCGCTCCACGATGCTCGACATGGCACGACGCACAGTTTGTCTGAATCGACTTCTTGGTACTGGTCAGCTTGCTAAACGGGTTGGCTTTATTCGTTAGCTTGGCCAAATGCTCGCGCGGTAGGTCATGGGGACTCTGCAGATGAGCCGCGGGCAAATGCTTGGTATGGCATTTGAGGCACAGATCATCTTGGATTTTGAAACTCGACACGTCGGCATGCGAGCTCGGATGGCACAGGCTGCATCGCTCGGAGACTAGGTGATTGCCCAGGATCTGTGAATGGGCGTTCGATAGTCCGCCGGGAACGAAGATGATTTCACGCTGCGGCAGCGCCATGCTCAGTAGCAGCAGTCCAGCGGTCAAGATGCCGAAGTTCAACATCAGAGTTTGCCGCGAGAACCAAGCCGCGCGCTGCGGCAGGCAAGGGCCCAATTGGCTGTGCGATGGCAATTCGGGGGTGCGACGCAGCTTGGCCAGTTCGCAGACGGTTCTGCAACTACACTCTTCGTGGCAAACGGAATTGTCCGCAGCGCGTGCGCGGTCTGGTCGCAGTTGGCAGCAGTTGCCGCGCGAGTCGGGGCCTTCCGTACACGCAAACCCTAGTCGCTGATAGCCGCAAATCCATTTGGACTGCGGATTGGCGCGCGGTGCCGTGACGTCTCTGACCTGCGGAGTGTTGCCTGGCGGTGGCGTGTTGCCTGGTTGTGGAGTATCGCTCAAAGCATTACTCCTTGAAAGCGATACACCAGCACCACGTGGACCGCGACCATCAGCACGAGGCTCCAGGTGAGCGAGGCATGCAGGGCGTAGAGCCCGCGCAGCCGCGTCTGCAGCGCGTACTGATAGTCCAGGTCATCCTTGGTGATGACCATGTTCGCCAGCGCGCCGCGACTGGCGTTGCCTCGCTCGGCTAAGTAGCGTTCCAAGTCGCTGAGTTCACGCAACAACCGACGACGCTGGATACCGTTGGGGAACAGTCGGTACAGCCAACTCCGCTGCGATTGGAAGAACGGCAGCAGTTGTTGTTGGTAATGTTCGGCCAGGGTGGCACCTTCACCAAACTCGGCTGATCGCAGCGCCGTGGCGTGGGCCTCACGGGCTACTGCGGCGCGCAGCATCGGGATTTGGTCGATGCGGCGATCGCTAGCGATGGCTGCCAGTTTCATTGGCGTGCGACGATTCATGATGGCTAGGACAATTCCGCTGGCGGCGACAATCGCAAAGCAGCTTGCCAGCAGGATCTCGAAAATGCCGCGCACTGGCCAGCCGATGTGCATCAAAAAGACAAGGCTGGCAAAGGTTCCCAGGTACATGTGGAATTGTAGCCAGACGGAGACTCTGCCCAGCTTCGAATTGGTCGATAATTTGCGTGCGGAAAGTAGGTACAGTCCGGCCGTAGATGTTAATAGCGTCCAACCGGTCAAGGTGGATGGGTCTCCCAGACGGTTCCGCGTCCACTGCACGCCGAGGCCCGCTAGGCCGGCAGCCAGCAGCGTGATGGTCATGCTCAAGGTGCGGCGCGTATGCCTATTCACTTACCCAGCCTTCCGTAGAACGCGGTGGCTGAGTTGGCTGATGTCGCTCAGGTCTATGCGTACCAAAGCGTCGTGCGGGCAGGCAGACTGACAAGCGGGAGCGCCGGTTCGATCGTGACACAGATCGCACTTTGACGCCAGCAGGATTGGCAGGCCGCTGGTCTGGTCGACTCGGGCGCGGCCCTGAGAATCGCTGGTGGGAACCATGCGTATGTTGTCATAGGGACAGCTCTCGGCGCAGGTCTTGCAACCGATACACGTTTCAGCATTGATCTGCACTAGGCCAGTGTCGTGGTCGCGATGGATGGCGCCTGTGGGGCAACCGATCATACACACCGGATCTTCGCAATGCATGCAGGCTTGAGCGAACATCCACGAGCCGTATTGTGGCCCCCCGCGCGTGAAAACCGGCGTGCCATTATGCGTCTTAGCACAGGCGCGTACGCAATCGTCGCAGCGCGTGCAGCGCTCTGTATCGATGACCATCGCTTGGCGACCGTTCATCAAACGTTGGTCGACCAAAAATTCCAACAAGCCCGTTTCGACGTTATGTTCGTTGGTTTCCAGTGGCGCGTCCACGATGGGTTGATCGAATTGGTAGCGTGGTATACTCAGCGGTTCCGGCAGATCGGCTTGGCGTATATACGGTAGGATATGCTCATTGACGATTTGTTTAGGAATGCACAGCGCATCGACATAGCCGATAGCGCGCAGTGATTCCTGATACGGCAGCGGCACGTGGGGACTGTTGTGGAAGTTATGCGCCAGTTCGCGCAGTCCGAACATTTGTCCTTTGCTGAGGTAGGCTAGGGTACGGTGTCCGGCCCCCTGGCGACGACTGAGCCGTGCAAAGCCACCGCGGACGATCCACAGCCCGAGGGCATAGCTTCCCTCTTCGGCCATCACAGGTTCGGCAGCGATACGCTCGCGGGCTGGCTGCTTAAGACCTTGACGATACTCCGCGTACCACTCGAGATTTCCAAATGATTCCAGTCTGGCGGATGCGACCACTTGCTGGAGGCTCTCCTCTGGAATGAAGCGAAAGAGCATTGTTTCGCGCAAATGGTTTCTTAGAATTTCGCTGCGGTAGCGTTCGTCCAAGAGCTGGCTAAAGGCGGGGTCTTGCTTGAGCAGTTTTAGACCTTGCCAACGAATTTCTAGCAAGATCGTTTCGGTCTCGGCCACTGCCGTGTATTCGCGAGGCGAGCGTGTGACGGCAGCCATCTCGCCAAACAGTTCGCCCGGATGTACTGAGGAGGTCGCGTGATCTCCCAGCACGCGTGGGACATCTTGAAGGAAAATCCGCGTCTGCGCACCCTCGCCGCGATACCCCAACACGGCGGGCTGAGCATCGAGTTGGCCCGGGGCTTGAGAGCTAGCTTGTGTGGTGGCTTGTTCGGCGCTGCGGGGCGATTGGACGCTAGCCCGCGCGTAACGCCGCTTGTCCGCCGCGCCGGTGCGAGGTCGGCGGCGGCTACCGGGGATGGTCTTGGCCAAGAGCTTCAACCAACTGGTGCGCGAGCGTGGCTTGGCGTCCGCTTCGGATTGAGTTAGCAAGCGGGTCAGGAAAATTCTGACATCGCCGGTTAGCACCAAGTAGGCCGAACCACCGTACTGGCCTTCGCGAAAGATCACATCGCCGGGATTCAGGTGCAATAGTCGCGCGTCGTTATGCAGCACATCGGCCAACGGAGTGTTGCGTGCAAACCGCTGTTGATCCATCAAGCTAAACGGAGGCTGCAGCAACAGCCATTCGACGTCCTGCTGGAGCATCGATGGCGAAAGCGGGTGGTCCCAGCGTTCGGGGCGAGCCACTTCGATCGGTTGGACGGACATAGTTTACTTTTCTGATTTCGCAGGTGGTTCACCGGCAGGCGGTGTTTCCACGGCTGCTTCACCACTGGCCCTCGTCACGCCGGCCTCCTCGGCTAGCCGCAGCTCGAGGGGAGCATCTTGGTGAGGGTTGTCGTATAGACGACTGCGGCGATAGGCTTGGAAGGAGGGGCTGGTGCGGATGTTGCGATCCTCGCGGTCGAGCGGCTGACCTCCACTGACGACCGAACCAGCAAAGCGCGTGCGATCGTAGATTGTCCCCTTTTGCCACGGGCCAATTCCTAGTACCCAAGTGTCGTGAGAGCTGCTAGACGATTTTGAGATGCCAGATTGCCAGTACGGTTCTCGCGTTACGCGGTCATAGGCAAACACAGCCACTTTGGCAGCACCGCTTTTGGCTTCGTGTCGCGCGAAGGCAATTTCTGGTATGGCCGGGATGACCGGTGCGCCAGCCAGCGTCGATGTGGCTGCAGAGAACCCATTGCTGGCAGGAATGCCATAGATCACATTGTGTCCGTCCAGCCCCAATGCACCTAGTCGAGCTTCGGCAATCAGATCCGCGTCGTCGCGGTTTTCGACAATCTGTACTGCCGCTCCCACCATCTGCTGGCGGAGCGAACTGATGACGTAGTCCGAGTCGATCAATAGCGGGCCCTTTGAAGTCTTCATATAAGTTGAATCGAGATAGACCTTCTTGTGAGCCAGTGGAGAAAAGTCGACCTTGGATATCGTCGCATCGACCGCGTCGCTCATCAGCAATTGATCCGTGGCGACATAGCTTTTCGTGGCTCCACAGCCTCCGAAACCAATCAACCACAGCAGGCCGATCAGCCAGCCTAACTGGCTAGCGGCCCGCAAGGTGCTTTCTTCTCGATAGACAACTCTCGACATATTCGCAAGCTGATGGATGGTGGGAAAGACTGCGAGCGCAGAGGCAACTCGCCAGCGATTTCAAAGGCAACGGTGGGAATGATGAAACGATTGGCTGTAGGTTCTAAAAAAACGGGTTCTATGTCCAGAGCAGATGCCTGAAAGCGGCTATTGCTGGCATTGGAATAAAGTGCGTTCTCGCCGCACGGGTATTAACCGCGAGTAGCCTGGGCACTCTTGTCCGTGGCCGTGGAACGAGTACACGTCGTACGGGGAACTGCTTCTGCAATACGATTGAAGTTCCCTGCACCATACAAATTCCCCCCCATCTCGTTTGCATTCGCTTAGCTAGCTCGGCTACAATCCCCTAGCCGCTGATTGAAACCTATTGGAAAGCCATGCTCTGGTGAGTGCGGAAGAGTTCACTTACTCAGCAGTCACTGTGGCCTGTTCGCGAATGCGATTGCGCCACGAGACGATGTCGCGCCCCATCTCTTCCATGATGCGGCAGGCTGTGAAGCGGTTGGGGACAACCGCTCTACGTTTTGAAGCGGTTGGGGAGAACTGCTCTACGTTTTGAAGCGGTTGGGGAGAACTGCTCTACGTTTTGAA
>CAKQNH010000251.1 GCA_934255105.1 uncultured Pirellulaceae bacterium | reverse complement strand
TGGTGGCACTGGGCTTCAGCAGCGGGGCGGAGAAACCTCCTGACAATCGGCTCGATAGTGCCGGGCTGAACCCCCCGATCATGGCTGGCAGACGATTGAGCGTAATGATTACCGGACACATCTGCTCCGCCATGACGTCGAGCGTGGCTACCAACTCGCCCTGCGAAGCTGGCGCTTGGGCCACCGCCTCCAGATCGTCGATCAGCAGCAGCTTGCAACTCCGATGCCGCTGGCGAAACGAATCCAAGTCGTCGATTTCGACCGCTGCGGAGTAGTCCGACACGAAGGTCTGTCCACGGGTAAAGCACAGTGGCCGCCGTGAGGTGGCTCGTGCCCATGAGGCGGCTAGGGTGATCGACAGAGCCGTTTTGCCGACTTGCTTATCGCCGTAGAACACGATGGGCGACAGTTGTTCAAGCTCTGCGAGCGTCTGATCGTTGAATAGATAGCGGAGTGTTTCGTTTTCCGGGCCGACAATATATTCCGGCAGCATCCAGCCCAAATTGGGTGTGAGCGGCAGATGGCGTCGGATCGAAGCGGGCCGTTCGAGCGGTATCGACGAAGTTTCAGTGGATTGATCGACGATCACGAGCAAACGTTTTGTTAGGGGAACCGGCGTGGGGCCACAGCGAGCGACTGAGCCACCTGGGAGCCTCTATTCTAATAAGCCACCCACAGCTTTTGCAGAGCCAATCAAATATACTTACAGTGGGTGGTTTGTAGGCTCGTAACGAGCACCGCGAGTTACGGCGGCCTCGCGCAATAGTCAAGGCTGCAATCATTCGGGCTTTCTATCTTTCTGTCTGAATTAGAAGGTGCCTAGGGCAGAGCTGGCGGGGAGCTAGTTTCAAAGCTCCTTCACCTGTGCCGGTTCGGTGCAAATGGTCATCCCCACGTATTCAATCAAACCAGCGTCGGAAAGCTCGCGGACGCGGAATGTGAGCTGTTTGAAACGCACCTCGGCACCCACTTTCAAATCGGCTTTCTTCAGTTGCTTGCGGAGTAGTTCGTCGAGCGTCGCTTGTGGATCTTCGTCTAGTTTCAATCCGTAGAACTGCTCTAGCTCACCAACGCGGATCGATCCACGCAGCGGGAATTCGAGCTCCGCTGGCAGCGCCGCAGACGCAAGTTTGCGGTGAGCAAACACCCGGTCGACCAAGGCTCGGACTTGTGGATGCAGCACGACCACGACGTGATCGCCGGGCAACAACTTCAGACGTCCCTGCGGCAGCACAATTTTGTCATCCCTCACAATCAACCCAATGACCACCCCTTCGGGCAAGGCTAAATTGCGAATCAAACGTCCGGCGGCTTGGCATCCATCATCGACGAAATAATCGACGATGTCGCCGTCCACATTGCGCAGCGAGCTGATCTCCAGCGTGATGGGAGGTGGCGATCTGGTGGGGACTTCTAAATCTAGGTAGCGAGCCAAGGCGGGGAGCGTCCAGCCTTGCACTATGGCCGAAACCAAGACCACAAAGAAGACGGTGTCGAACATCACCGACGCGCCTTCCAAATTGGCCAGCATCGGAAACGTTGCCAGAGTAATCGGCACTGCCCCCTTTAGGCCGACCCACGATAGAAACGTCAACTCGCGAAGCGAAAAGCGAAACCACGAGGCGCAGATGGCGACTGCCACGGGGCGTGCGATAAAGATCAGCACGGCGGAAATCAGCAGAGCTGGCACAGCCACTTCCAACAGGCGACTCGGGAAGGAGAGGATGCCCAAGGCGGTAAACATCAGGATCTGGCAGATCCAGGCGAGCGCATCATGGAACAGCAAAATGCCTCGGTGAAACACCGGTCGCCGATTGCCGATAACGATGCCTGTCAAATACACCGCCAAAAATCCACTACCGCCGAAGGCCGCCGCAAAGCCAAACGAGAACAAACCCAGCGCCGTAGCCATGACCGGGTACAGGCCAGCGGCTTCTAAACGAATGTGTTTCAGCATCCACGATCCACCCCAGCCTATCAGCAACCCGGCCAGCGTCCCCACCACCATCTGATTGATGAACAGAGTGAAGAAACCGATCCCCATCGGGGCGGCACCTGACAGAATCTGGATAATGCCCACCGTTAGAAAAATGGCCATGGGATCGTTGGAGCCGCTTTCCACTTCCAGCGTGCTGGCCAGTCTGGGGCGGATATTCACGCCACCGCTGCGCAGCACCGCGAACACCACCGACGCATCGGTAGATCCTACGATGCTCCCCAGCAACAGACCTTGCAAAGTAGACAGGCCGAGCATCCACGAGGCAGCTAGGCCCGTGATCCCGGCCGTGATCACAACCCCCGCAGTTGCCAGCACGCTGGCGGGCTTCCAGGCTGCGCGAATCGAATGAAATGGGGTCCGAATTCCGCCATCGAAGAGGATCAGGCAGAGCGCGACGGTACCGATACCATGGGCGAACGAGTAGTTTTCGAACTCGATGCCGCCAATACCCTCTGAGCCGGCCAGCATCCCCACAACCAGGAAGATGAACAGGACAGGCACACCCATCCGCGCGGAGAATTTGTTCGACGCAATGCCCAGCAGCAGCAGGACACCCGTGATGAGGATCAGCGTTTCAATGCTCAGCATAGGCGAATCAGCGATATATCAACAATAGTCCAGTGGCTCAGCGGAGCCACGATCCAGGAGCGACTATCTTCATTGAAGCAATTCTATTTGTCCATGCCGCTGCCATCTCGATTTCCCCAATCCGTTTCCTCTTCATCCTAATTTCCCGATCCGTTTCCCCTTCATCCTAGTTTCCCGATCCGTTTCCCCTTCATCCTAGTTTCCCGATCCGTTTCCCCGCCCGACCAGTTTCCCGACTCGTTCGACTTTCATCCCGGTTACCTCAGCCGTTGGACTTTCAGCCCGGAGGGCGACATATCTCTGCCGGTGACGTCAGTCACCGGACCAATAGCAGAGCAGCAGCTAGCCCGGAGGGCGACACATCACCAGTTCCGATCCCCTCAATGAGATTCTCTGGACTTCTTTTTCAGTATGCGAAAAATACCAACCACTGCCAGTGCGCCGCTCACAGTGAGTCGCATGCCTTGTGATTACAGCAGATATCGAATACGATGCTTTTCGGGAACTTTAATATGCCACTACGCGACAGCAGCGACCAAGTTTCACAGCAGAAACTCACTCACTCAGCGAGCCAAGATGAAATTGATAGCCAGCATCAATCCAGCTCAGCCCCAGCCGCTCAAATTCCAGCTTCTCGGGAGCATGAGCTTGCCGAAAGTGACGATCCGTTAGTGGATTTGAAAATCGAGGGAAGCGGTCGCGCGCTGACTCATGCGGCGCAACAATTGTTGAGGGACGGGAGGTCGCGATTCAAAACTGTCCACGTTTTTGATTTCGTTCCTTGCAATTATGAGATATTCTGGGACATCCTCGATGCACAGCCGCGTGGGACATTTTGCGAATATGGCAGCGGCTTTGGCATTGCGACCGGCTTGGCAGAGCTGCTTGGATTTGATGCACTGGGGATCGAGCTTAGCCCAGACTTAGTAGCCGCCTCGCGGGACCTGCTTACCTCGCAGGGGCTCAAGGCCCGCGTTGAACAAGGCGACTATCTTCAGCGCCGCGACATGGCTGACATCTATTTTACGTATGCTTGGCCGAGTCACATGCGTCTGATTGAACGACATTTTTGTAAAATTGCCAAACCACATACGAAGTTGTTGTATTGTCACGGGCAAGACGACATCCGCTGCAAAGTGCTTCGCAGCAGTGTTGCAAGCACTCATGCATGAATAACTGCACTTTAAGACAATGCATCTTCACTGGTCGCTGGTTAAGTTGGCAACTGTCATTCCTTGTTCATAAAGATGGCCACCGTCTCGGGCTTGCCGACATCTGAGCCGTCAGAAGACCTCAGCACGGTCGTGCCACGGTTGCCAATGCGTGCTGAGGAATTATTTGCGACGCCAACGCCGTCCACGAATGGATCGTCCACGACGTGCCACGCGTTGCCATTGCGACCGTTGTCCCCGTGATAAACGATGCCTATCCGGTTACGCTGGTCGGGCAGGTCCTGTAAGTAAACGAGAAGTGTTCCAGTTCCCGAGTCGGGAATGTCAAGCTTGAGCACGCTCTCCGGTTCGGCTCCCAGTTGTTTCGGAGATGCGAGCAAGCTCAAGCAGCACCGCATGTAGCTCGGGCATCGGCAGAGATATGGATGCTTCCGCAAATCCTTTAAGCTGAGCGCCCGACATCCCTTTCGGCAATTGCTTTAGGGTGCGAACGAACGCCAAAACGCGACGCTGCTTTTCCACGTCGAGTTCGTTGAGTTCGGAGTGAATCAATGCAGGAAGTTCGCGGCTCATGTAGTCCATTCTACACGCTGAAGATACCAAACAGAAATTCGGTTTGAACCAGCCAAGCGAGTCGCTTCAAAAGCCGTCGCAGAACAGCAAACCAAGGCAAGTCGCCATTGATTTTCCGAACGATAGCAGTCATCGATCTACCGCAGTAGGGCTGCTATCTGGAAGCGGCTGATTGGCGACTTCGATGCATTGCTTTGTTCGTCCGCCAACACCTTGGTCCGCCAAGTTAACAGTTCGTGACCGCACTAAAGATTGTAGCGCAGCATAGTATTCCCCAATCCGCTTTGGATCATGGCCAATCTCAGCGGAGATTGCGTGCCGAACGCGGCGAATCTCTTGAAGAATAGGTGGTGTAGTCATGAGCTGGTATTCTCTCCGAGCAGTCCCAAAGGAGTGACGAGTTCGGGAACGAACAATCCAAGTATACCGTTGATCCGCCTGTCACTTGGGGACATAGCACGTTGCTAGATGGTGCTAACCTACCCGTCAACGTGCAATGTCCCCCGTTGGCAGTCCCGCAAGGTGCAATGTACCCACTGCTTCGGTTATCCACATTTCCTTTTGGAGCTACGTTTACAGTACGAAAACAATCGTTCATCGCCAGCATCACCCGCCAGTGCTGGTGATGGTGGAGCGTCTCCCGCCCAGGCAACAATAGCAACGGCCTCGGCGTATTCCACTTTAGAGAGTCCATGCAGAATAGATCGGACGTTATGATCGTACATGCGTTTCGCGAGCAGCGGTGCATGTTCTGCAAAGTCGGCACCGTCGCAGCCGTAGAACACAAAGTGGTCGAAGGTGACCTCCGGGCCACGCTTTCCGGTGTATGTTTTGTGCGGTCCGACGCCGATCCAGTTGACTGTGCCAGCGATCCCGTGAGATTTCGCTTCCAGACCAATCCCACCAATGCCGATTACCGCGCCGTAGTCACGATCGCGTACAGCACCCATGCAATCGTATACGCCGAAGCAGCCATCTGGGCCAGGATCGCCGACGTGCGTTCGCTTGTAGACGAGAATGTTCATGTGGATTTGCCATCTTAAGATGTTGACGTTCAACCAAGTAACGTAGCGACGGAAAGCTTGCAGTAACGAATGTTCGCGAGTTCAATTGATTGGCCCGCCGGTCGGCATCGCAAACGTTCGTTTATCGCTAGGTTATACGCGCCTGGAATGTCAAAGGTCAGCCAAAATATCAAAGTCGTTTCGTTCTGCAACTGCGTCTCGGAGTATCTCGGCCCGTCGTCGCCCGTCAGATTCGTTGAGGTCACAGATCGAGCGACAGCTTCGAGTATAACCGCTCCAATGCTTGCCGGTGAGCGGTAGCCGATCGCCCTTGGATGTTCGAACGGCGCGGTAAAGTAGCGAAGATTTCGAAATTTTAGTGACAAACGGAATGGCAAAATCAAACAGTTTTGAACGTCGGGTGTCACCAACAAATACCATGTTTCCATAATTAAGGGTATCGCCCCAAAAGTGAGCGTTCTCGGAGGCTCGGTGTCGGTTGTTTGGTTTCGCATCGTCCGCTGATTGACCCGCCGAAAGATACTCGTCAATTCTCAATGCGCCAATCAAATGCCAAGATTGGCGGTTGCTAAATGAATGCCAGTTATCGCCGTCGTTGTCCCAAAGCAACGCCCAGAAAAGAAGAATGTCTGAAGGTTGGACTGATGCAAGGCTTGCAGCGCGGGGATTCAAAATGTAGTCTCCGTAAGTAAGATTCGGCCAATCCGGATCATAATGGGTTTGATGCCACCCAATACCGTTCGTGAACGGCCATGCATTTGTGGGAAAGGCCCAGTTGCCAACATTGTCGTCCAGCGGGAATGGGACGAACACGAAAGTTCCGTCTGGGAACAGTGGGCATCGGGCGTTGTTTAGGTGGGACGAGTTAGCCCCAACATTAATCAGAAAGATTCGTGGCATTGCATAGGGTTTAATGGGTTAGCAGCATAGTCGTTCGCGGTAACGGTGCTGGCAGGGTTTGATTGTTTAGCAAGCTGGACAGCATCGCGAACTTTCGTTCATCGCTAGGCTATCCCGCGAAACAGGTTTATGGCTACACGGAGACACTGCTACTCGCTGAGTTAAGTTAAAACGCCCCCGCATCGTGCCATGTTCCTAGTGTTTTCTGTTCTGTGGGCAGTCTTGACTACCATCTCGAAAGCTGAAGGCCATCCACATCGTCAAAGTGTAAATCTCGTGTTGCGAGGGTCAACGAATATTGCATTGCCGACGCTGCGATCCAAATGTCATTGTCGGGAATCGGTTTGCCTTTTCGACGGAGTGAAGTTTTGATCTGCCCGTAGTGTCGAGCAGTATCCAGGTCGCAGGAAAGAAACACAGCTCCAGATATAAAGTCGTCGAGCCGATCAAGATTCTTGGACGAACTGGCGGGATGTAGCGCACCGTAGAGCATTTCGCCGAGTGCGGTTACAGACACGAAATACTCATCGGCATCTTCTATACGCTGAAGCACCTCATGATCGGATCTGAGTAAAGCGATCACGATGTTGGTGTCGAGAAGGTACTTACCACTCATGTGGGTCAAGCTGTTCACACC
>CAKQNH010000250.1 GCA_934255105.1 uncultured Pirellulaceae bacterium | reverse complement strand
CTCCACTTCAATCGACGAGGCACGCAGTAGCTCCTTGCCATTTTCGTCGAACAGATGCAGAAGTCCATTGTCATCGATGCGGACCTTGGCGACCTTATGCAACGCGGCTAGGAATTTTGCTTCCTGGTCCATCAAGGCTGGTGGCCCAGCGGCACGCGTCGTAGCGGCACCCGCCGCGATTTTGATCGACTCACCGTTGATGGCCGCCTGGCTGTTGTAGCGATTCACCCCGGTGCTGCCAAATATTCGGCCTTGCGAGTCGAACTGAATGGTGGTCTGTGCATTGTCGATCACGCCGCGGCCCTCGATGTCTTCGATCAACCAATTGCCCACGAGCCCCTGCGGAATGACACCGGCAGGCGTGCTGGCAGCCATGCTTTCGCTCTCTGCTTCAAACGCATTGACTACTTCAGCCACGCCGGCAGCGGCCACCTCTGCGTCTTGTTCACCAGTTGCTCCGCCGACGCCGACAGCGCCGATGACTTGTCCATCGCAGATGATCGGCACGCCTCCCTTGAGCGTCGTATACTTCCCACCGCTGACCGCCGCTGCGCTTTCAACGGCTAGGCTCAGGTGAGTGCCACTGGCCTCGTCTGGTCTGAGCGGACCAGTGGGGCCAAGCTGGGTAGCGGCCGAGGTGGCTTTGGTGATAGCCGTGTACACGCTGGCGGCGCGCGCGCCATTCATGCGCGCGAATGCCAGTAGGTGGCCACCATCATCGACGACGGCGATATTGACTAAGACCCCCATCGCCTCCGCCTGTTGCCGACCAGCCTCGACCGCTTTTTGTGCCCCCTCAAGCGTCAGCTCGACACGATTCCGCCGAGCGACCGAGCTGGAGCCTTGCGTATCAGGCGTTTGAGCCCACAAGCCGCCGTCTATCAAAGTGACCCAAGCCAGCGTTGCCACGGCCAGAGTTCGCGTGCAAGTTCTCATCGTAGCGGTTCCTTCGTTTGTTGCGAACGTAAAGTGTGAGCTGTTAATTACAGTAGATACAGTTTAACATCGCGCGGGAAATAAGTGTCGCAACAACCGCAACCCATACTGGCTGTGAATTTATGGGATCGCAAGGTTTCCATAGGAGCGGAAGTCGCCAAGCCTTTCGGCCACGGAGGCTACCGAAACTCTTAGCGAGTTCCACAACTTAAGAACTCACTGCCAGTGCGGGTTGCGATTTGCCTCATTCCGAAAGACCAGCCCCGCCTTGCAACCGCTTGAGCTCGTCCGGCTGCAATCCCTTTTCGGCGCGATTGGTCAAGGTCTTTTTCCAACTGGGCGACAGCTCGGGCACGTCCGCCAGCAGGGCCGCATCGCGCAAGTTGTGGCGATCGTGGTGCATCAGCCAATTGGCCGATGCAATGGTCCAGTGCGGGTGCTTGCGCTCGATCAGTGTCATCTCCAAGCCTGCCTGCACGGTCCCTTCGACCAGCACGCGCAGATACCAGCCCGTGCGGGCAGTCTGTTGGACTTGCAGCGCCAAGTCTTTGATATCCCAACGGCGCGCCAATTTCCAACAGGGCTGGCGTGGCTGCGAGACTTGTACCTGCGCCTGGCCTACAGTCCACACATCGCCGATGCACACGTCGCTCTCCGTCAATTCGCCCAGCGTAAAATTCTCGCCAAAGTCGCCAGCCTTCAGTTCGGGCAATTCAAGCTGCTCGCGCCAAAACGGATAATGGGAAGCCGGATAGACGCAGACCGCCTTGTGCGGGCCACCGTGGTACACCAAATCCCCCTGGGCGTCGCCAGCTAGATTGATCGATCCCAGCCACAACGGATCTGTCACCGCCTGCTTAAAGAATCCCGTAGTCCATGGTTTGTCGCCGTCGAACGTCTGCGGCATACCCACCTGGATCGATAGCAGGGGAGCCTTCACAGCGCCCTCCGCTTGGCATCGATAAAGGCGACGTGATGTGGCAGGTGCCCTGCAATCCCCTGTAGCAGGTCAGTCAGCGACAACGGCCCGGCTTGGTTGTGATTGCCCATTCTTTGGAAATCTGCGGCGCTCAGCGACTGCAGGATACTCACCATCTGGCGACGCGTAGCGTCGATCATGTGCAGCTCGTTGTCGACGTCCCGCAACTCATAGGCTAGTCCAGCAGCAAACGTGTCGGGATCGCCGCCAAAGAATGTCGGTTCATGCTCGGCGATCACGCGTTTCAAGCGGTCGGCATAAACCAATTCGAAATCGGCGATGTGACATACGACTTGCCGAGTCGACCATAGGCCCGCAATCGGCACCGCGTCCAATTGCGAAGCGGTCATGCCTGCAATCGCGCGGCGCAGTACTTCGGTTCCAGATGCATACTGGTCGATTAATTTAGAGGTGAGCATGGGTTGCAATCATTGAGCATCGGGTCAACTATAAACTATAACTGTCGCGATTATTGGTGGCCGAAGTCGCCAGGCTTGGGATGAGCCAACCGAAGTCCAAAGTCTGGCGACTTCGGCTACGACGGTAATTATTCTCGCGATGTTAAGGTAAGTTTATCGGCATCGAGATGAGCAGTCCAGCTTTACGCGTATCGGTGCTGGTGCGTTTTTGAACGTGGCACTTTAAACACTGTGATGCCAAGCGGATTGGGCCTGCGAATCGAAAGCGATCCCCTTCGACCGCTTCAAAGCGTGGCTGGCCCTCCTTCAGGGCTACGACGGCCGCCTTCTCAAAATCGTCCACTGGTTGATGATCCACGTTAACGACGTCGGTCTCGACAACCAACCACTTCATGTCGACATCAAAGCCTTTGGACATCTCGATGAATACGTCCTCCAGGGCTTGCGACGGAATCAAGCGAGACTCGTCCTCGTCGAAGAAGTCTCGATGAACGACTTGCAGCGTGCCATGAAACGATTCGTACAACAGGCGGGCTCGCGCGCTGGCCTCGCTGACGCTGGTCGGCGGTGGAAGTGCGTCGCTGGTCGCGGGCGCATCGGCTTTGACTTCCGCTCGTGATGTCGCCGGTTCATCGGCGTGTAGCGCGAGCCAAGAGGCCATCGAGCAAATTACTAATAACAGAACCCAAGTCGCGGTTGTTGTCGCAGTTGTTGTCGCAGTTGTTTTCACGGCACAGGCTCCAGGCGGGGGCATTTAGTATTTGAAGTGAGGTAGGCTTCCAGCTTGCGATTCAAGAGCAATTCTCACATGACAAGCTGGAAGCTTATTCCAACCTGACAAGCTAGAAGCTTATCCCACGTGACAAGCTATAAGCTTATCCCAACCTGACAAGCTAGAAGCTTATCCCACGTGACAAGCTGGGAGCTTATCCAACGTGACAAGCTGGGAGCTTAACTCACGTGACAGGCTGGAAGCTTATCCCACGGTGGGTGACATATCGAGCTAAAAGTCGGTTAGACTTGCACTAGCCCTACACATTGTACACGCACAGGTATATAATTTAAAGTGACTTATCTACATCCCAACTAACACGCGAGCGGGACGAGTGCTGCGGGCGTGTGCAACGCGTTGGCGGCACCGACGATGGACTGCGATCTCGACACGAGCATCCCCGATTGGATTATGGATCATCCACAAACACAGGCGGTGTTCGATGAGTTGGGGATGGATACAAGCTGTGGCGGCAAGTCGCTGCGGTACGTTTGCCATCAGCACGGCCTCAGTCCGCCGTCTGTGTTGGAGCGATTGCAATTGATTGTCGATGGCGAGTGAGAGATGGTTACTCACTTGCTCAATGGACTTTGCCTCAACGGCCGAAAGCCTTGGCGGCTTTCGCTATGGGGAAACATTTGGCGGCTCCAACGACGAGAGTCTAGCTCGAATATTTAACAGGAGGCAGTACAGACGCTATGTCCGAATCAATTTACCCGCAGTCAAGTCGAGAATACGCCGAGCAGCGTCAGCGATTGGCACCCGAGCCGGCGGCTGCATTCAAAGCATTCAGCCGCAGCGTTTTTGCCGATGGCGCGTTGCCCGCCAAGACCAAGCAGTTGATCGCCGTAGCAGCGGCCCACATTACACAGTGTCCGTATTGTATTAAAGGACATACCGACGGGGCTTTAAAAAGCGGCGCGACGCCTGAGGAGATCATGGAAGCGATTTGGGTCGCGGCCGAGATGCGTGCAGGTGCCGCTTATGCCCACTCCATCATCGCGCTGGAAACGCTGTCGAAAGCCGACTCAGATGTCGCCGAAAAGAGTGAGAAGAGTTCCGGCTGAGCGCGTATTCGACTAGCTCGTTTTTGGTCCGACACTTACCAGCAAGGCCTTTTAAACCCATATGTCCGTACTTCTCGCAATCTGGATTTTTATGGTCACTCTCGGCCTTACGGCCGTAGCGGCCCTGGTGTGGGCCATCCATAACGGCCAGTTTCAATCTCTGGATGACGGAGCCGAATCCATTTTCGATGTAGACGAACCGATTGGAATGGTCACCGACAGATTCCCCGTCTCGCGGAGCAAGAAAAAGGCGGTGGACCAGTGAGCGAGACTTCGCCAGCGAGCTCAGCAGATCCGCAGGCCGACCCGATACTCGCGGAAGCTATCGAAGCGCAGATTCCGCCCAGCGAGCGCTGGCTGATCGACCAATCGTGCCGACAAGTCGTGTTGCTGTGGTATGGAAGCGCGGTGTTTTGGTTGATATTCGGTTCGCTGCTAGCGATGATTACATCCATCAAGATGCACACGCCGTGGTTTTTGGCGGATACGGCTTGGCTAACGTTCGGTCGCGTTCGTCCAGCGCACCTCAATACGATGATCTACGGCTGGGGTTCAATGAGTGGTATCGGCACGATGCTGTGGCTTTTCGCCCGGCTGTGCAAGACGCGACTGGTGTGGCGCGAGGCGCTCTATATGACCGCCATCTACTGGAATACCTTGGTAGCGGTGGGGACCATCGCTATCCTAACCGGGTATAGCACCAGCGTTGAATGGATGGAATTTCCAGCCTGGGCGGCTGGGCCGATCGCATTTGCCTTTTTTGTGATCCATATCGCAGCTTGGAAAATGCTGGCCAATCGCCGCAAGGGACATCTGTATATCTCCCTGTGGTACTTGTTCGGTTGCACGATGTGGTTCCCCTTTCTGTACCTAGCTGCCACGCTCTTCATCCAAACGCCCGCTGCGACAGGGATCGCCAAGATGGCGACCAATTGGTGGTTTGCTCACAACGTGTTGGGTTTGTGGCTAACGCCCATCGGGCTGGCATCGGTCTACTATTTCATCCCCAAAGTCATTGGGCGACCCATTCACAGCTACCATTTCTCGCTGCTCGGATTCTGGACGTTGGCGATCTTCTACAACTGGGCAGGAACCCATCATTTGATCGGCGGCCCGCTGCCGGCTTGGGTAGTGACGGTAGGCATTGTCGGCAGTTTGATGATGTTCATCCCTGTGACCACGGTGGCCATCAATCATCACATGACGATGGTGGGTTATTTTCACGTGCTGAAGACCAGCCCCACGCTGCGCTTTATCGTGTTTGGTGCGATGAGCTACACGGCCGTCAGCGTGCAAGGCTCGTTGCAGAGCATTCGCGCATGGAACGAAGTCACGCACTTCACCCACTACACCATCGCACACGCACACTTGGGCGTCTACGCTTTCTTTACCATGGTTTCGTTCGGCTCGATGTACTATGTCATGCCGCGCCTCGTTGAGTGCGAATGGCCTAGCGCCCCGCTGATCAAAATTCATTTTTGGGGCACGGCCATAGGGATGTCCATGTACTGGCTTGGCCTGACCTGGCACGGCGTCGAACAGGGGCTAGCCATGAACAATCCCGACATACCGTTTATCGAAATTGTCCAGCGCACGATCCCTTATTTGTGGTCGCGCAGCGTCGCGGGAACACTCATGACCATCGGGCACTGTGCCTTTGCGATTTCGGTGTGGTACATGCTGCGGAGACACGGTGCCACGTCGACTGAGCCGACGCTGTTCACTTCACCGCGCAGACTGTTTCGATTACGCCAACCAGCCCGGGGTGCCACATGAATCACTTTCCAGCCATCATCGCGATAGCGCTGGTGACCGTGACCGCGTCCATGTTCGGCCTAGTGCTGATTCCAGATTGGCAGATGGGTGAGATCGGAGTAGTCCAAGCCACCACCCCCGATGGTAGCAGCATCGTCTATCCCAGACCTCTAGACAGTTGGCGCGAGGAACCCGGCCAGGTGCTGTATCGTGGTTACGGGTGTATCTACTGCCATAGCCAGCAAGTTCGCCCGGAGGGCTTTGGCGCAGATTTGGAACGCGGGTGGGGCATGCGACGCAGCGTGCCACGCGACTATATTTTGCAAAAGCCTCCGTTGACTGGCAGCATGCGCACTGGACCCGACCTAGCCAACATCGGCGCGCGTCAGCCGAGTTCAGAATGGCATCTGCTGCATCTCTATGATCCAACGATCACCTCTCCCGGATCGATCATGCCGCCTCACCGATTCCTGTTTAAAACGCAGGTGGGCCAGAAGGCACCGACGCTCGAATCGATCCAACTGCCTGCCGAGGACAGCGATGCCACTCCGGTGTGGATTGTTCCATCGGAGGAGGCGCTGCAGTTGGTCGCCTACCTGCTGTCACTCAATCAGGAACTTTCCTTGGAGGAAGTGCAGTGACACCTCGAAATGATATGGACATGCACGAGCAGCGGCGCGGCGTAGAGCCCGACGTCCAAGAGATGCACGAAGTGGCCTATCGCGAGAAGTTCGAGCCGCACGAAGGTGGCCAGCCGCTCCCCACGGAGATGATCGTGGCAGCCTTCGCGCTGCTGCTCTTTGGAGGCTGGTACTTGGGCGAGTACAGCGCGGACTTTGCCGTCGACCGCTACGAAGGGCCAGCCGCATATACCGTCTCGGGCAGTTCATCGGCTGATCAATCGCTGGCATCTGGCCAGTCTGGTCCAGATCCTATGCTGATGGGCAGACGCATCTTCAATAATTGCATCACCTGCCATCAAGCCAATGGCCAAGG
>CAKQNH010000249.1 GCA_934255105.1 uncultured Pirellulaceae bacterium | reverse complement strand
CAAGCGCAACGTTGGAGTCCAGGCTTTAGCCGCTCAAGCGCAACGTTGGAGTCCAGGCTTTAGCCGCTCAAGCGCAATGTTGGAGTCCAGGCTTTAGCCGCTCAAGCGCAACGTTGGAGTCCAAGCTTTAGCCTCTCAAGCGCAACGTTGGAGTCCAGGCTTTAGCCGCTCAAGCGCAACGTTGGAGTCCAAGCTTTATCTGCCCAAGCGCAACGTTGGAGTCCAGGCTTTAGCCGCTCAAGCGCAACGTTGGAGTCCAGGCTTTAGCCGCTCAAGCGCAACGTTGGAGTCCAAGCTTTAGCCGCTCAAGCGCAACGTTGGAGTCCAAGCTTTAGCCGCTCAAACGCAATGATGGAGTCCAAGCTTTAGCCGCCCGAGCTGTTGGAGTCCAGGCTTTAGCCTAAACAACTTGCTGCAATCCCATAGTTCAATTCTTCATCTTGCACCTTGCCTTTAGCGGCATAGCTGCGTACTTCGTTAGCCTGCAAAGCCTGGTTCCGTCTGCCGTAACTGCGCTGCGCTTGTTACGAGCCTACATGTGTTCCGAGCTTACAAGCTGGGTAAGATAGCAGGTTGCTGCGGAGGGTGCGTCTTGTGCCACGCTCAATTGACCCGCATTTACTGAGCGCCGGCTCCGGCAAACTCGATGTACACTATGAGGTCTGCCAATTCTCAGGGGCCTCAGTCACTTAGTGTTGCTGTAAATTCTGGGGAACAGTGAGGATGGGCGACGCCATACGAAGCCTGCTGCACCGCTCGTCGAGTTGCCATCAGCCGTGGCAACTGTCGGCTGCTATTGCCCTGGGTGTCGTGTGTGGGCTGCTACCCAAGTTCAGCCTGTTGTTCTGCGCTATAGTGGTGGTGTGCTGCGCGCTACCGATTCATTTACCGCTGGCTGCATGCACTTGTTTCATGCTCTCATTTGCCGCCGGCCCCTTGACGCAGGCCGCCGGCCGCGCGGGGTTGTGGTCGCTGACCAACTCCAGCCTAGTCGATATGTGGTCGTCAGTGGATCAAATCCCCTGGCTGCCTTGGATTGGCTTGAACAATTCCGTCGTGCATGGCAGCTTCCTGATCGGGCTCGGCATTGCAGTCCCTGTTTTCTTCTTGTCTAGACCGCTGGCAGCGCGCCTGTCTCCTGCCCGCTCTGCCGCTTCAGCCTTAGCAGCCGATCCCGATTTCGCGCAGGAACTGAAGCCCGCTGTCGCCGCCCGAAAAGCAGTCGCTTCCTCGACCGCATTACCTTGCGCTCCAACGCGCTCTGAAACGCCGGTAGTGTCGCGACTCGACGAGCCGACCGGACCGGAACAGCCGGTGGTGGTTGAGTGGAGCGGTCTATCCCAACGCCGCACAAGCGACCATGCAATTAGTGTTTCAGTGGTTGATGAACATTCCTGTCATGAACTGGAGAAATTGTTGGCTACATGCAATGCAGAGCAAGCGCACAGTGTAGGTCCCGTACAAGTGGCACAGCGCGCCGCGCAGATGGCGCAGTACGTCGATGACCTGCTGACCTCATGCGATTTACATCCTACTCCTTCCATTGCACAGGCACTCGTCGACGGCCCAGCGACCACGGTTGAGCCTACGGATGCTCAGCAGGTTACGCAGGGCTCTGACTCTGCGCCTACTCCAGCAGCCGAGCCGCCCGACGGCCAGGTTCCCACGTCAGCGAACTCATCAAATAGCACTCGGTTTATTCACCAGGCACAGGAACGCAATACCGTCCAGCCTTATATCCCTACGGCGGGGCGAGCCAGAGACTCAGCCTCTCCAAGAGAGCCCACACACGCTGGGGAAGTTGCACTGCGCAAAGACACTGGCGTAGCCGCAGCCAGCACTAGGCGGCCAATTGGAGACACGCATCAAGCGGAAACGCTGCGTTACTTACTAGAGCACTTGCGAGCGATTCAAGATAAGGTCTAAATCTATGCTGCTCAGTAAACGCCGATTGCGATGGGCGACTGTCGCCCTGCTGATGGCAAGTGGCCTACTGCTTAACCAACCTACCCGCGCTTGGCTACAGCACATGTGGATTGCCGGTGCGCTCGGCCCACAAGTGACCGTTGGCGAAGTGATCTACCACAAGCAAAACTCGATTGTCGAAGTTCGCAATCTGCGATGGCAGGGCAACCGTGCGGCCGATGCTCAAGCAGACAGTAGCGCTAAGCCGCCGATCAACTTTAGTGTCAACGCTGTGCGCTGCTGGTTGGGCATCGATCGGACGAGTCTAGTCGACGGACGGATTCACATTCCCAAATTCGTCGTTCAAGACGCCGTCGTAACGTTGACCAGCAGCTTTCCCCAGCCCAACGCAAATCTGGATGAGTGGCGACACGGTATGGCTAGCCATCTTGAGCAGCTCGATTGGAATCATGTTGAACGGCGTGTTAGCTCCCTGTCCGCCACCGAGGCTATAGAAATGGCCTGGAGCCAGCGTGCTCAGGGAGTTGTCGAGCGATCGCGGGACATCCTAGCCGAATCAGGACGGATCGAACGCGAGGCTGCGGCGATGGACAACCCGCTTCGTTTCGAAGAATCGATTCGCGCCCGCCTGACGCGGTATAGAGAACTATCCGTCGAGCAGCGATCGCTGCTCGGCCAGTTGGCAGACATGCAAAACGATTTAGCTGGCGAGTTCGAGCGATTGCAAGAGTTGCTCGCTCAGGATGTGCGCGCCCTAGAACAGGTTTGTGCTCAGCTTAAAGCTACAGACGGGTCAGGCAGGCAAGCTCTGGCGCTCGACAGTCAATTGGCTCTGACAATAGCTGAAGCCAGTTGGGCTCAAGTAGCACCGTATGGGGAAATTGTGGCAGGCACAAGCCAAGCGGCCGCCGGTCTGCGAGCAGCGGACTACGATATCACCGTTCGCCCCGGAGCTCTCGGTAAAGAGCACATTCACTGCGCCGATTTGAAAGCCTCAGGTGAATTCCGCTTCGGGCAATTCTCTACGCCATTTCAGACGAGCGGCTCGTGGCGTCTGGCTCAACGTAGTCCCGGCGATGTCTTTCGCGAACTGAACTTTCTGACTACCTTTGACTGTCCAAACAACACATTGGAAGTAGCCGCGGCTCATGATTCACGCAAATCGACAGCAATTCAGCTACGCATCAGAATGCTCAGCCAGGATTTGGCGAAGCGAGCAGATCTCGACGCCCCCGCCAGCGCGACCACACTACATGCGCTAGCCCCCGTGACAGCCAACCTGACCTCCGACTCCGGCAGCTTGACTGGTACGTTGCGCATCGCCTCGGAAGCATTGCCGCACCTTTCACACAGGCTGCCGCACGATCTTTTGGTTAGCTTGCAGGAGAGCCTCAGTGACAATGCAGACGAGTCCCCCCATGAACCTTTGCAGTTTGAACTGAGTGGCACATGGCAGTGGCCGGAGATGAAGCTCAGCGGCCCGGCGCCAGCTTGGCTGCAACGGGCAGTAGAGCAGATGCTGGAGCAACAATCGCAGCAGCTCATTGCCGCATCGCATCAGAAGTTGGAAACCGAATTCACTCGGTGCATCGAAAAAATGCGTGAGCAAGTCGCATTAACAGCCCGCGACGCGCTGGCTATCGTAGCCCGTGACGAAAGTACACTATTGACGAGCCAACAGCGTCTGCAGCAACGCTTCGATGAGATGAGCGGCACCGAGTTCGCTCGTCGCGCCGGAGAAGTGCAGCGCTAGCCCATCGACATTCAAACCACCATTCAATGTGGCTTTCAATATGGCTTTTAATGTGGCTCGACGCTCCGCGTCGGTATTCAAACTTCCATTCAAACACCTCACCCCTCCGCCGTCGGCATCCCAAACACCATCCTCTGTCGCTGATCGCTCGGGACGTCAATTGTATTAGTGACGCATTTGGGACGTAGTCGGAGAGACCAATCGGCGATCTGCGATTGCGCTCCTTGGACTGCTGCGACTTGTCGTAGCTTTTAGCGCGAACCTTCACCACACACTGTGTATGACGGTGCAAAACAGTTCTATCTCAAACCAGACTGCCGCCGAACCAGCCTCCACCGTATAAATCCTTGCCGCTCCGTAGTCACCCTAGCCAACATCAACCATTGGACGCCGAGTCCAAATCCATGTTGGTTAAACGCGAGTACTTAGCGCGAACAACGCTGAAATTGTCGACGGCGCCGCTAGCAGCCAACTTTTGACTAACCTCATTCAACGTCAGATAGAGCGCGGCAACACGAGGGCTTTTACCGCCTGCGGCCAGCATGGGAGAAGCTAAGCACTCAAGCGCGCGAAGTGGATCGGCGCGCAGGTCCGACAATAAATCTCTCAGTTCTTTGTCGCCAATCGTGCGATTGCTGACGACAGCATCGAGTGCCTGAAGCGACGCGCGCGCCTCGTTCGACTCCGCCTCGTGCCACAGCAGACTAGCACAGCCGAGCAAGGCCAGCCAACGACTATCGCTGTCGGTCGCGGCTGCGCGCTGTTGCAAATGTTCGACCAGCGCCGCACGCACCGCAGGATTGTGTAGGCTCTCCAACAGCCTGCTACGCCCATTTTCGTCGGATATTAATATTCGATGAAAGTACTCCAGGATAGCCTCGCTAAAGCCAGCTAGCCGCGGAGCAACCTCTCGACCAAAAGCTTGCAGGCATTCGAGTTGATCGTCCAACAGCGACGCTTGTGAGGCTATTAGCGCAGCCACGGCAGACTGTGCTTCTTGCGACAGGACGTAGCGACCGGCGGGCGTTTCCATGGCGATCAGCCCGAGCAGTCGGACCAGCTTGTCGGGCTGCTTGGTCAGTTGGGCGACCATCTCGGGTGCTAGCGCGTGCTTCGATTCGATAATCGCTCTAACAGGTCCCGCGATCGACAAGAACTCGGGCCACTGGCTCGCCTCTGCGTGTCGCGCGAGCGCGGCGGCGAGCACGTCTGGCAGCGATCGCCTCAACGGCCGCTGATAGGCGATGGCGTACTGGCTGCAGAGGCTGCTATCGGCCAGCGACGACATGACTACTAGATAATCGGCCACGGCCTGTTTGAGTTGTCGAGCATCTTTGCAGGCCAAGTCGATCTCGTCGATCGCATCCAAGCAGTCCGCTCCGTGATGCATCACCAAATCGACCAAGCGTTGGAGCAAGTCTTCACAGTTCGGGGCATCGAAGCGGCTGGCGATGAAGGTCAGATAAGCCACCAGCAGTCGGCTGTGATCCTCCTCATCCAGTGGGTCGAACGTCCCTAAGAACTCGAACAACACCCCTTGCCGACTACCCTCCAATCTGGGCTTTCCATTGTCCGCTCTAGGGAGCATGACCGCGCTGAGCAGGTTGAGCCAACTTGGAAAGAGCAACTCGTATGCAAAGGCCTCAGTGTATTGAGGAAGTGGCTTTAAACCGGAGAAATAATGTGCGTCATTAAAGATGGCGCGAATTAGGGCCACCGCAGGCTGCTTGACCTGCTCGTCGGCACTAAAACGAAGCGCCACAATGAGTCGCTCGAACTCTTCCAAGTCGCGCCGCTGGAGCGGGTCGAGATCGACGGGCACACCTTGCAGGTCGGCGTCCGCGCTCGGCAGATCGTCCGCATTGGCGATCGAACAGATGCGATCGAGCAAGCCATAAAGTTTCAGCAGTTGCGATGGTAGCTTGCTGCGCGCTTTAAGCGGCGGGTAGGAATAGCTTGCTCCCTCCGGTTCGGCACAGATCTTAGCCACCTGAAAGCAGCGATTCAACAGAAAGAAGTCTCGACTCATCGCATCGCTTAAATCGGAATGAAGGGTCGTCACTTTCGCGGACTGTTGTAGCTCTATTGGACCGCAAGGCTTTAACGGTAGCGGAAGTCGCCAAGACTTTCGGCCAAAGGCGGGCTGTCGAAACTCTTGGCGAGTTCCGCTACGTAAAAATCCGCGTAAACAACATCGTCGGTCCATAAAAAAATCCGCACCCCCAGATATGCTGGGAGCACGGATAGTTTAATCTTTAACTGACGTAGCGCGTCGCGTTAGTTGAACATTTTCTGAATGTCTTTGATGACCGAGTCTACATCCAGATCTTTGGCCGAAGCGACCGCATGGTTGGCAACGACCTTTTCGTCGTTGGCAACAATGATGGTGATATCGGCTTTAGGGCTGATACCGTAGTCTTCTGGGCCATTCTCAAATTCGTTGGGAACAACAAACGGGACATTTTTAGCCTTGCTGGCCTTAGCAAGCTTGGTTACCGAGGCGGCGGCGGCGTCTTTGCTGTCACCCAGCATGTTGACAAATGCTCGCAACTGGGCACCTTCGTGTGCTTTGATCTGTTCATCCAACTTTTGCACCAATGCAACTACCTTGGCATCGGTGCTGCGGGTGAAGACCATCACCTGCGGGCGGTCACCATTTTTGCAGCGATAGCACAGGTTATCACCCTTCGCGACGCCATCATCTTCGGCTCCAGCCGTCTTGGTGACATAGAAGGGTGCAATGCCCTTGCCAGCTTCCAAGCCACTCTTGATACCTTCAGCGCTAGCGAAGTTAGGGCTGAGCACAGCCACTGCCAATGCCAAACTAACCAAATGTCTCATAGATTCATTCTCCTTAGGGGAAACGAGGCGCACCGCACCTACAATATCACCAGATAATGCGGCCGGAAGCCATTTTTGCAACTTGCGGGGAAGAGGATTTCCCAACCCAACTACCATCCTAGCGCGTTTTCAGCCCTGTGGAAAGTCTCCACAGCGACGGAATTGGCCGAATTTCGGCGATAAATCGCGTTATGGCTTGCGCACCGCACGCTTTTCCCTTACCTCACACCCCGGTTGGACACTCCCCCCGCATCTTTCTCGTAGAACGGGCACTCCTGCCCGTTTACCCCCCCACAAGTCATTCCCGTAGAACGGGCACTCCTGCCCGTTTTAAACCCACAAGTCAATCCCAGTCGTACAGATCGTTCCGCCTCCCGCACAAATCGTCCCCCAGGGGACGTCGACTTAATTGTTAA
>CAKQNH010000248.1 GCA_934255105.1 uncultured Pirellulaceae bacterium | reverse complement strand
CACTAAAATTACTTTGCATTTTTACAACTCATACCCACGGGAGGATTTTCGCCGGTGTCCACTCCGTTTCAAGACCAGTTGGAAGTTTTCGAGAATAGTTTCCCTGATCGATCCTACGAAATCGAAATTACCTGCCCTGAGTTTACGTCGATGTGCCCCAAAACGGGCCAGCCGGACTTTGGGACGTTGATCTTTCGGTACGTACCAGCCAAACTGTGCGTCGAGCTCAAGAGTTTGAAATTGTATTTACAGAAATTCCGCAACGAGGGGATTTTCTACGAAAACGTCACCAATCGCATCCTCGACGACTTTGTGGCTGTCTGTCAACCGCGGCACTTGACCCTGGAGAGCCACTGGACACCGCGCGGCGGTATCTCCTCCGTTATCACCGTCGAATACGAAGCTCCGTAGTATCGTTAGAAAACTTACAATTACTAGATTTAAAGGACACACACCATGAGTTCCACGCCTGTCATCCTCAGCGGCTTTGCCGACGAAGCTGCCAATGAAAAGCAAGCCGTTCAGCAATTTGCGGCGATGGCCGCCGCCGGGCTGCAATACTACTCCATCCGCTTTATCGATGTCGGTGATGGTATCAAGAATGCCATGGCGCTCACCAAAGGTGAACTGAAAACTGTCGTCAAGCTGCAGCAAGAGTATGGCCTGAGCGTCGCCACCATGGGCTCCCCGATCGGCAAAGTTCGTTTGCTGGACGTCGATGACGGGTCTAACAATAAGTTCGTTCCGTTCAAGAAGTACTTGCAAACCGACGTTAAACACGCGTGTGAAGTAGCAAACACGCTGGGGACAAAATTAATTCGGGGGTTTTCGTTCTATCATCCCATCGGAACGCAGCCTGAAGAACACATCAATCAAGTCGTCGATCAACTAGGTGAGATTGCAGATGTATGCGCCTCAGCCGAGTTAGTATTTGGCTTAGAGGTCGAAGCCAATTTAGTAGGTCAAACCGGAAAGATCCTGGCCGAGATTCACCGCAAAGTAAAGCGCAACAACTTGGTGCTGATTTTTGATGGTGCCAATTTGGTTTGCCAAGGGATGACTCCCGACGAGGTCTTCGCGGAATACCTGGCCATGAAACCTGGCATGGGTTGGCTGCACATCAAGGACTATCGCCACGATTCGGCTGCGGCACGCCTGCAGCATATCGACGAGGCCTCGTTGAAGAACTTTGTGCCCGCCGATGTGGGCGACACGGGACACGAAGCGATTTTGCGCGATCTCAAAGAGGAGCTGCCGAAGATCGAAAAGCGGATGAAGAAACTTGGTGCTCCGGGTGTGGTATTCGACTTGGAACCACACGTTAAAGGTGGTGGGCAATTTGGTGGCTTCAGTGGTCCCGATGGTTTTGGTGTGGCCCTGCGTGGCTGTTGCCGCGTGCTGGACTACGTCGGAATCGATTATCATCTGACCGATTTTGACGATATTTTGCGTCGACGTGACGGCTAATGTCGCCTGAATGGTTGCAGTTGAAAGCGCGAATCGAGCAGTTCGTCACGCTGCGCCGTGAGCCGCTGGAGCTCGGCCAACAATCGCTGCAGTGGTACCGAGTAATCGACGGTGAGCGGTTGTTGGAGGCGGCTGTCCAACAGGGACGCCCGCCCGAAGAGCTGGACCCGTTCTGGGCTGCTACATGGCGCGCCGCGCAAGGACTCGACCGCTTCCTGTCGCGCTTCGACCTGCGCGGTGAGCGTCTGTTGGAACTGGGGTGCGGATCGGGGCAAGCCGGCGTGGGGGCGGCCCTGCGCGGCGCACACGTGACCATGACGGACGCTGTGGGTATGGCACTGCTGGTCGCTCGACTGAACGCTTGGCCCGTTAGAGAACGCGTCCACCTGAGACGACTCAAATGGGATGCGACCGCACTGGCTGGCCCGCGTTTTCCCTGGATTATTGGTTCCGATCTGGTGTACGACACCAGTCTCTTTCCGCTGCTAGAACGCTGTGCCAGGTTGCACTTGGCCGATGGTGGCCGGCTGCTATTGAGTGAGCCCCATCGCCATACGGGCGATCATTTTTCGAAGTGGATTGTGCAAGCGGGCTGGCAGACCCAGCAGCACGACGTTGATTTGGGCGACGGCCGCGTGCCGATTCGCATCTTCGAATGCAATGTGGCTCGACGCTCCGCGTCGTAAACGCGACTGGGAATGTGGCTCGACGCTCCGCGTCGTACGTAATGCAGGGAATACCGACGGCGGAGCGTCGAGCCACATTACAAAATGCAGGAAATACCGACGCGGAGCGTCGAGCCACATTGAAGAAAATGGCTACGCTTCGCGGTGGTGTGCTTTTAACCATTCCCATATTTCAGTTAACCGCGCGTCGCTCAACTGCGGGTTATAGCCCAGCTCGCGCTGCGCCTTGCTGGAATCGTAGAAGTGATATAGGTTTGCCATGCGGATGGTCGCTCCATTGACATCTCGCTCGGGAAGCGAGAAGCGGCGATTGGCCCAGTCGATGACTGCTCCTCCCCAGCTCACCCGTTTGCCTAAAGGCAGCACTGGCTTGCGACTACCGGCGATGCGCAACATGCGTCTCCACAACTTCCGAAACTTAATATTCTCCCCGGCCAGGATATAGTTCTGACTACTGACTCCCTGCCCGGCCGCAGTCACACACGCCTTGGCTACTTCTTGCGCATCACATAAGCTGCAACCACCCGGCGGGCCCACCACGACGGGTGCTTGGGTGACTTGCAAAAACATGCGGCCGCTCGATGGCTTCCAGTCGTAGAACCCCAACATAAAGCCAGGATGGACGATGACGGCATCGAGTTGGTGCTTGGCGATGGCTTGGCGTACTACTTGCTCGGCTTCTGTCTTGCTGACAACGTAGGAGCATGGGACGTTTGCGATGCCATCCAAGCCCCGTTCATCGATCGGTTTGGACTGTGAGCGCGCGGTCGGCAGGGTGTCCACGGTGGAGACATGGATCAGGCGACAGCCATGTCGCAAACAGGCATCCGCCACGTGTCGAGTACCTTCCACGTTGACTCGCCGCGATTCTTCTAACTGAGTCCAGCCCAGGTGGATCAACGCTGCGCAGTGGAACACGGCGGTACAACCGGCGATGCCCGCATCGAGTACGGCGGGTTGATTGAGATCACCTTCGATGATTTCGACAGGCAGGTCTTCAAAAGGGGTGCGGGGCGATCCTGGACGGCACAACACGCGCACTGTCAATCCACGCCCGCACAGCTCACGCACGATGCTATTGCCTAGCAACCCAGTGCCGCCAGTCACAAAATACGTACTCAAACTTCCAATCTCCTCAGTTTGCATCCACCAAAAAGTACACTGTGGTAGTTGACGCGACACTTATTCGATGCCGTGCATACGGCGCTTCATCCAACCGTTGAGACAACATAGGGTCAACCCTGCCACGATGGGGATGACGGTGTAGATCAGGAAGAACGTCGCCAGCCCGTATCGTTCGGAGATTAGATCGATGTAACTGCCGGTCCAGCCCGCCAGCAAATTGGCGATTGCCGAAGCCAGAAACCACACTCCAAACATCATCCCGACTAGCTTGAGTGGTGCCAGTTTGCTGACGTAGGATAGTCCTACGGGAGAGACACACAGCTCGCCCATCGTATGCAACCAGAAGGCGATCACTAGCCACCAAATACTGACTGTGGCCGTGCGATCACCTTGGGAAATGCTCATGCTTCCCAGTGCCAGCACACCGAAACCAAGGCCGAGCAAGATCAAGCCCAGTCCAAACTTGACGGGTGCCGACGGATTCATGCGGCTCTCCCATATGCGGCTGAACAGCGGCGCAAAGGAGACGATAAAAAAGGAGTTCAAAATTTGAAACCAGGAGGCGGGAATCTCCGTTTCGTTGTGCTTCTCGGCTACGACATTGGCCGCATAGGCGTTCTCGAAATCGGCCGCACTCCGCTCATCGATGACCTTCAGTTTTCCAGCGCCCTGCTTGCCCTCCATGTCGATCACATACAGCGTTTGTCCTGGCTCTAACGCGCTGTCGTGCTGCACGGTAGAGTGCATCACTTCCCCCGCCCCGCCGGCGAAGCTAACTTCGAAGGCCCGCGTGCGGAACTCCTTGGCCAACATCCACATTGCCAAGCACCACACGATCACAAAGCTGGTCAGAATGACCAGGTTGGAAAAGGGTATCACATGGAACGTTGCTCGCACCAGTCTCAGCAGTACAAACGTAACGATTGCCAACGGGACAATCGTCAGCAGCGCGTTGGTCCAGAAGAACATGCTGGCATAGGCCCCACTCATAACTCGTCCGGTGTAGTCCTTAGCAAATATTGCCATCGAGCCACCCGCCTGTTCGAACGCCATCCAGAAGAAGATGGTGAAGAAAGACAGTACGCCGATAACGATCAGTCGATCGCGAATCACTTGTGGATCGATGATCTCATCGTGCTCAGCATCCACCTTATTGTTCTGTTTGAGCGCGGTGGCGCGTGTGCCATGCACACCCAGAATGGACTGCCCCAGGAAGAACATGACCATTCCCAACCCCATAAATATTCCGGCTAAACCGAAGCCAGCGCTCCAGCTAACTTTTTCTCCCACGTAGCCGCACAGCATGATGCCGAGAAAAGCACCCGAGTTGACGCCCATATAGAAGATGGTGTAGGCGGCGTCCCGCTCTCGGTCTTTGCGATCCGCGTACAACTGCCCCACGATCGTCGAAATATTGGGCTTGAAGAAGCCATTGCCCAGGATGAGTAGCGCTAAACCCAGGTAGAAGGTTGCTATGGATTCCAGTGCCATCGAGGCATGGCCGAGCGTCATTAATAGCGCACCCAGCAAAACGGCGACACGATGCCCCGTCAATTTGTCAGCTATGAACCCGCCTACAATGGGCGTAAAGTAGACTAAGCCGGTATAGAGCGCATACAGCTTCAGTGCCTCCTCACGACTCCACCCCCAGCCGCCTCCCGCCAGTTCGCTCACTAAAAAAAGCACAAGTAGAGCGCGCATGCCGTAGTAGCTGAAACGCTCCCACATCTCGGTAAAGAACAGCAGGAACAGACCCGCTTTGTGCCCAAAGATGTCCGGCAAGCCGAGGCTGCGGTCGATGCCGCTGGCTGCGATGGAAGTACTGGACGGCATGTTGCGCTCCGGAGGAATAGCTCAATGCGGGAGAAAATTCCCTGATGGACGGTAGATTTGCTGCTATTAGCAAGAAACCAACGGCGACAGATTAGCTCGCCAGTCCGTTCAAGGAAAGCCCGATTAGCTAAGCATTTTCGCTGAGTGCTCCCCGCCGGACAAGATCGCCCAGCGCCTTGCGTCCCGTGGGTGGTACGGGTTGCCACGGAATGAGTGCTACCCGCCCCGCGAGCGTTTCGCTAACCTCCTCAATAAACTGCAGTTCATGCCGCTGCCGCTGCCGCAACATTGGGTCGCTGATATCCAGCGGGCACAGACTTTGGTTGATGACCCAGGCAAAAGGTTCAATCTTGGCGCGGCGCAGATCCTCCTGAAGCTTGGCCGCTTCGTGAACTGGAGTCGCTTCTGGAAGCGTGACCACCAAGACTCGAGTGAAATTCTGATCGCGCAAGCGCGGCAATAGGTTCTCCACAAACTCGGGCATCTGATTGGTTCGCCGCGTCACCTCGCGGTGGTAGGCCAGTGCGGAGTCGAGCAATAAAATGGTGTGGCCCGTAGGGGCTGTGTCTAACACCACGAACCGATCCTGGCCTTCGGATACAGCTTTGGCAAACGCGCGAAACACGGCTATCTCTTCAGAGCACGGCGAGAGCAATTCTTCCTCGAGCAACGCCTTGCCGGCAGCATCCAGGTCTTGGCCAGCCAAATGCATGACTTCAGCTCGATATTCCGCCGTCTCATGATGAGGATCGATGCGACCAATGCTCAAATTTGGCAGATCATTCGCAGCCAGAGTGGACGAGATGTGGGCGGCTGGATCGGTAGTCGACAGATGCACTTCTAAGCCACGTTCGGCCAGTGCTACGGCTACTGCAGCAGCCACGGTCGTCTTGCCGACACCACCCTTGCCCATCGTCAGAATGACGCCACTGCCCGCCTGGGCCAAGTCGTCTATCAGACTGCCGAGTCCCTCAGGGATATTGCTCGCAACGATGCTCGCGAGTGAATCTTCTGTGCTAGGCGCTTGTTGATTTGCAATGCTCCGCAACGCATCCACACCCATCAGTCCGCTGCTGGCCAGCGGAATTGTGGTTTGCTCCAGGCGGTCGAGCTCCTTGGGCATGGCTTCGACTGCGGCCTGGCCTCGCTCCTGCATGGCCATGGCAATGGGATCGCTTTCGAGTGCTCCACTAAACACTCCGTTGACAATCAGGTGCTGGTTTTCGACCCCCAGCTTGCGCAGCTCCACACTGGTTCGGGCTGCTTCTTGAAACGCAGAAGGTTCCGGACGAGTTACCAGAACAAGCGTCGTGGTCTGCTCGTCCCCCAGGGCTTGCACCGTTTGCCTGTAGAGCGCTTGCTGCTGTTGCAACCCGGCGAGCGGCCCCAGGCAGGACGTGCCAGTGGTGTTGTCGTCCATGAATCCGGACCAAGCCGACGGAAGTGTTAGCAGGCGCAGCGTGTGTCCCGTCGGCGCAGTATCGAAGATCACATGGTCGAATTGTTCGGTGGCAGCTTTATCACCCAGCAATTTGGAAAATTCATCAAAGGCGGCGATTTCCAGCGTGCAGGAGCCCGAGAATTGCTCCTCCATGCTCGCCACCGCGGCATCTGGCAGCACGCCGCGATACGGACCGACCATGCGCTCACGGTACTCTTTCGCGGAAGCTTCGGGGTCGATGTTCATGCCAGACAGATTGGGAACCGATTTGATCGGGGTGGGCACATTGGCGAGTTTAGTATCCAGTACTTCATCTAGATTGGACGCTGGATCTGTCGATACCAGCAGCACTCGCAGCCCACGGTCAGCCAACGCGACAGCGGTTGCACAAGCC
>CAKQNH010000247.1 GCA_934255105.1 uncultured Pirellulaceae bacterium | reverse complement strand
ACTCCAGCGGGTGCGCGTGAGCGGCTGAAGCCTGGGCTCCAGCGGGTGCGCGTGAGCGGCTAAAGCCTGGACTCCAGCGGGTGCGCGTGAGCGGCTGAAGCCTGGGCTCCAGCGGTTCAATTGCGACAAAGTGCGCGCTAAATTAAACGAGTCAGGTCCTGCAGGGCGATGGGTTCGCGACAGTTGAAGGGTTCGCCGTAGCGGGTGCCGATCATCTTTCCCCAGTAGGCTGCCTCGTCGCGCACGCGTTCGATGAGCGAAGGGGATATGTGCTCGCGGCCTATCGTAAACTGGCTAGCGAAGCACGCGATCGAGGCGGCCTTGTTCTCCCACTGCTCCGTAATGTCGAGCACAAACGCGGGCTGGGCAACATGCTTGAGGTGGACGCAGTAATAGTGGAACACGCGTTGTGGATGATAGGGTTCTCCCTCTAAGTCGCTCTTGGTCAATTTGGCCCAAAACCGCGCCGCTTCAATCAACTCGGTCGCCGCGATGTGGTCCGGATGCGCATCCTCCCAGTATGGGGCGAACAGCCACTTGGGGCGCACGCGGCGAATGACGTTTGCCAGCTTCCCACGCGCCTCGAGCGTTGGTTCCAGAAAGCGATTGCGCAAGCCCAGGTTCTCCCGCCAGGTCAAACCCAGTTTCCGGCTGGCGGCCAGCGTCTCAGCCGCTCGCGTCTCAAGGCTACCGTAAGGGGTCGGTTCGCCGCTGGTCAGGTCGAGCACCCCCACGCGCCAGCCGAGCGCGATCATCTTGGCGATCGCTCCCCCCATGCCCAGTTCAGCGTCGTCCGGGTGTGGTGCCACCACCAGCATATCCAAGACGTCCAGAGGCTTGGTATGTGCGATTGTCTCAGGCATTGGCTTCAGCTTTCAATTCTGTGGTGGGTTTGCTTTTTCGTAGGCGTTCGCAAGCTAGTCGCTGATCGCTCCGCCGATCATTGCCGTTTATGAATGATGCATGGGTAGCGTCAAAGTATTTTTGAGAAGTTAGCATCTGATCGGCGGAGCGATCGGCGACTATGGCATCTGATCGGCGGAGCGATCAGCGACTATGGCATCTGATCGGCGGAGCGATCAGCGACTATTGCATCTGATCGGCGGAGCGATCAGCGACTATGGCCGCTTAATTCTCGGGTTCATGGACCAGTAATGGAAGTAGGACACAAGCAGCTTCATCGGAATTGCGCATCAGGAGACGATTGCCTGAGAGCGCGGCGGTGTTCCAGCTCACGTCACCGAGCACGGGGAGCTTGGCCACTTCGGTCATCTTTTCCGGTCTAGCCTCGACCAGCACCAGCTCTCCACGCTCGGTGGTGATCAGCAGATGGCCTCCCACCAGCAGCACTTGTCCATGTTGATAGCGGCCCTTTTTCCACTGTCGCCGGCCATCGCTCAGCCGCACACACTCCAGGATGCCATCGCTCAAGCCATAGGCGTAGCCATCCCTGACGACACTGTTGGTAAACTTGGTGCGCAGCCCGGCCGAATTGCTCCACAGCACATCCACGGACCAAGTACTGTCGGAGAACGTCGTTTGCAATAAGCGACATCCTTCGCCGTATCCCTTGGTGAGCAAGACGTGCGTTGCGTCGACGACCACCGGTTGCGAGGCGGTGGCTGAACTGCTGCTGCTGCCCGGCCAAGGGCTGGACCAAAGTTCGCGGCCCGATTCCACGCCATATCCGGCTACGCGCTTTTCGCTGACCAACAGGATTTGCTGCTGACCCGACAACTCGGCGAGCGCGGGCGAAGCGTAGCTGATCTGGTCCGAGCCCCCGCGCCAACGCTCCTGGCCGGTGTTGCGATCAAAGGCGATCAGCGTTCGCTTGGTGGCGCCGATCCCTCCCAGGGGAATGACCACCAAGTCACCCACGAGTAAAGGCGACGCGCTGCGCCCCCAACTGACTTCCCCTTCGAATGCGGATTGGTTCGTGTTCGCCAATTCCAATAATTCCTGTCCCCAAATTTCCTGACCAGTTGCCAAATCCAGGCAGCTCAGCCGGCTGACTGCGGAACATGCGTAGACGCGGGAGTCCGCAATGGTAGGAGTGCTGCGCGGCCCCACCCCTCCCAGCATGTTGCTGTGCTTCGCGTCAATGGGCCTATTCCACAGAAGCGACCCGTCGAGCACACTGTAGGCCGAGACCCATTCTTGTTGGCCATGCTGTTCCATAGTGACGCCTACGTCTCCCTGAATAGCAAAGCCAGACCAGCCTGCCCCGATGCTTTGCTTCCAAGCGATGTGCGGCGGCGATGCGTCCCAATTGGGATCGAGCGAGACTTGGTGGATAGTAGCATCGCGACCTGGCCCCAGGTATTGCGGAAAGTCGGTCTCGCGTGGGGCAAGCATTTGCGGAGCGATTTGCGGCGCGATGCTGGCTACAGGCGCGTCGACTGCGTGAGCGGCAGCGTCTGTGCGTGAGTCGGGGTTTTCTGCCCTGTGAGCGCCGAGGGGTCGAGCATCGTTCGCAGCAGTCCATCGCGGAGTGAATTGCGGGATCAATTCTCCATTGAAGCGTTGGAATTTATAGACGGTTAAGAAAATCAGCAGCAGCCCCAGCGGAATCAGCAACAGCCCTTTCCACCACAATCGGGGCATAGTCGAGCGCGCCAGTGCAAATATCAGCGCCAGCCAAATTGTCAGTACTAGCAGACCGGTCAACACGTTACCGACAGCGAAATCGAACGCGTGGGCCGACGAGCGGACGACCGCGATGGCCATCAGCCCCAGGGGGACGATGGCCCACAGCAGCCCATTGATGACTCGTGATCGCCGCGTGGCGGGTCCAGATTGTGGCAGTTGCGATTGGGGCATGATTTGTCCAAAACAACAGAGGGGATAGTTGGCTGCTAAGACAGTGAAGCAGTAGGAGCCAGAGCATGGCATTTCGATGGCCTGTAAGGGCAACCGTACCACCAAAGCTTGCTGGCGTACCCGCCAGCGCTCAGACTACGAGACCAGTTTAGAAATGAGAAGGTGAGTGTTCTAAGCCCACCAATAAGTGTATAACCAGATAGGAATACAGACCATGAGTCCGGGGCCAGAGTTCGATCACTGGCTAAGCTTTCACTACTGGTTTACTGAGACGCTATGACCCAAGAAGCACAGAATGTACAGGATATTGCCAGACTGCGGGCGAACATTGAGACAGCCGTGCTGGGGAAGTCTGAAGTGGTCAAGTTAGTGGTGGCCGCGCTCTTGGCCGGTGAACATGTGTTGCTAGAGGACGTTCCAGGAGTTGGCAAAACTTTGATTGCCAAGGCGGTTGCTAAGAGTCTAGCAGGTCGCTTTTCACGCCTGCAATTCACTCCCGACTTGCTTCCCAGCGACATTACGGGAAGCAGTATTTACAATTCTTCCAGCGGGCAATTCACCTTCAACCCTGGGCCGATCTTTGCCAATGTCGTTTTAGCCGACGAGGTCAATCGTGCGCCGCCACGTACGCAAAGCGCGCTTTTGGAAGCGATGGGAGAGGGGCAGGTCAGCGTGGATGGTGAAACGCATCGTTTGCCCAAGCCGCTGTTGGTCATGGCCACGCAGAATCCATTCGAATTCGAAGGTACCTATCTGTTACCCGAGAGCCAGCTCGATCGATTTTTGCTGCGTGTTTCGGTCGGTTATCCACAGCGGGAAAACGAGCGCAAACTGCTCAAATCGCACCGAGTGGGAGAGCCCGTTGACCAATTGCAGCCCGTGCTTTCATCCGAGCGTGTGATCGAGCTTCAGCAATTGGCGCGCCAAGTCCAGTTTGAAGATTCGTTGGTCGAATATTTGCTCGATATCGTGCATGCCACCCGCAACAGCGATGCGTTGCAGGTGGGAGTTAGTACGCGTGGTGCGCTGGCCTACTACCATGCTTCACAGGCACTGGCGCTGGTGGAAAACCGCCAGCATGTGATCCCCGATGATATCAAGCGTTTGGCGATACCCGTGCTGGCGCATCGCGTGGTGTCGCGCGGCATGTTGCCGGGGGCTGAGCGTTCGGCCGCCGAAGAAATCATTCGTCGTTTGTTGAGCAATATCGCAGTACCGGTCTAGCATCGGCGGAGCCATTGATGGAGACGATTCACACGACCGATGCCAGTTCTTCCACCACTGCATTCCAGGGACTGTGGCAACGCTGGCGAACCAAACGTGCGCGAGATCGCGCGCGAGCGTTGTCACAAGTTCGTTTTCGCCTGACGCGCGAGGGTGTGCATTTCACTGGCGTCCTGTTGTTTATCTTCTTGGGCGCACTGCTGCGCGATATCAATCTGCTGGTTCTGTTGGCTGGCTCCATGGTTGGACTCATGCTTTTGCAGTGGCGTTTCAATACTCGTTCATTGATTGGACTGACCGCAAAGCGATTTTTGCCGCGGAGTGCATTTGTTGGGACCGAGACCCACGTCGAAGTGCGCGTAGCTAATCCCAAACGTTGGTTGGCGGCGTGGCTGGTATTGGTCGAGGACCCATTGCACAAATTGTTGCCGAACGTGGAAAAACTGAGTGAGAAAGGGACAGCGGTGGTCGACGAAGTCGCTGCCAAGGGGGCCAGTTCAACTGGTTATCAGTTGACCTTCCACCAGCGTGGCCGCTACCGCATTGGCCCCACTACACTATCGACGCGTTTTCCTCTTACGCTCGGTCGCAGTTCGCGGACGCTGTCCAATCAGGTTCAGTTCACGGTTTTTCCCAAGTTGGTTCAACTCTCACCTGGCGTGCGCTCCTTGTTTCAACAGGAACAGCAGGGGAGTGCTCAAGCAGCGCGAACCGTGGGTTTGCAAGAGGGGGATTTCTACGGGCTGCGGCCGTGGTCGACCGGAGATTCCAAACGCTGGATCCACTGGCGCACCACTGCTCGCCAGGGAGAGCTGTCGGTGCGCCAGTTTGAACGCCGCCACCGCCAACGCGTGTGTATCTTGCTGGATTTGCATGGTCAACCCCAACGACGCAACGGCCCTAGTGAACACGTTGAACTGGCTATTTCGTTCTTAGCTAGCTTAGCGAATGCCACAATTCGCCGCGGGGCGGAACGCTTGGCAATTGGCGTTGCAGCGAGCGAGAGTTTCATGCTGCCCAATGTACAGGGGGGTGTGCTGGTGGAAAATTTGCTGCGCCGACTGGCTATCATCGAACCCAGTGCGCAACCAGACCTAGTAGCGGCCCTGCAGGGGCTCACCGCTCCCCTGCTGAGCAATCCCTGCCTGTTGGTCATCAGCACGCGCAGCGATCAATCCGAGTGGCTCCGGGAGCATCTGCGCGGACAGACGGCTAGTCGCTTGTTGACGCGACTGCAGATCAATTGGCTCAACGCCAAGCAAGGTGATTTGGAGCCCTACGTAGTATGACTGCCACAGTACTCAAGGATTTGCGTTGTTCGCTGACGCTGCATTTTTCGTTCATCGCGTGGCTGACGGCCATGTTGGTCGCCACCGGAAGTGGTTCCTATTTTCTGCCTGCCTTCATCTTCTGCGTGGCTACGGTCGCCTATGTTTTCGTCGATCGCCTGGAATGGTTTGAATTGGGCCGCGTGGGAAGTTATGTGGGCATGCTGGCTGTCACAATCTTCTCGATTGGAAGCTACTTTTACAGCGCATTTTCCGTCCCTTCGGAGAGTGGTCAGCTAGCTGCGATCGCGGGTCTGCTGGTCTACCCCGAAGCAATACTGCTGCTGCAGCGCAAGAGCCTCCGCGTCTACGAACAGATCGCAGTTTTTCTGCTGCTGGAAATGATCGTGGCGGCCCTGGTCAACGACAATTTGTGGTTCGGCGTCTTGCTGGCACCCATCATGTTGCTGTGGGTCTCCGCCTTGTATCTGTTTTCGCGCTATGCCACGCTCGTGCAAATGAATCCCAATTTGGATGAGCCGATACCGATGCTGGCGGAGATCCTCTACCGATTGTTTGTCAAGTCGGTGATTGGCGAAAAACAAAAGCCAAACGTGGTTACCATGCGCCCTGTGCTCGAGAACAATCCGTCGGACTATGGCATGCGGCGGCTTTTACAATCCATTCCGCTGGGTATCGGCGCGATGGTCTTTGCCGGTTTTTTCTTTTATCTGCTGCCGCGGACGGGTGCAGTGCAATTCGAACCGGCTCTGGGACTAGTAGGTCGAGTTGGGCTGCCGCGAACGCTGAGCGTTGGGCACGTTGGGCGACTGTTGTCGGACCCTACACCCGTGATGCGCGTCAGCTTGAGCAATCTGAACAGCAAAAAGAATTACGTATTGCGAGACTCGCCCTACATTCGCGCACGCGTCATGGATACCTATGGGAAGTCAATGCGCGCCTCATGGTCAATGGCTGGCGAATGGATCTTTGGCGGAGCCCCCTCGTACCGCACACTGACCGCAACACAGTCGAGTGAGGAATTGTTCTACCTCAATCGGGATCGGGTAAAAGTCGAATTCGACATTCGCAATCGGTTTGCGGCGACTCTATACAGCTTGCCCCCCGCCTTTGCCACTGAGCGCACCACGCCTGGGCTGCTGCGATACGACAAACTGAACATGGTGCTGGATGAATTGGATCCGATGCGTTTGCCACGCAGTAAATCGTTGGTCTACGAAATTGGGTCCAACGCGTTTGCCGGTGGGGTCCAGTTACCAATTATCCCAGCGCTTATCGGAGGCTCGGCGACTGAAACCCAAACGCTTTACAATATGAGCAGGGCATTTTCGCATTTCAGAACCTGTGATGAATACCGCCAGAATATACTCAGCCAGGCCCACATCGACTTGGATCGGCCTTACGAGCTGGCCAAATTTATCGAGCGACATTTCACCGACGGTGGATTTTCCTACACGCTCGATTTACGTCCACCCATCGATGCGACTATCGACCCCATCGAGGATTTCTTGGTCAACGTGCGCAAAGGGCATTGCCAATATTTTGCATCTGCAATGGTGGTCATGTTGCGCCAAAGCCACATACCGTCGCGCATTGTAGTGGGCTACAAACCGCAGGAATACAACGCCTTGGGGGATTATTACTTAGTTAAAC
>CAKQNH010000246.1 GCA_934255105.1 uncultured Pirellulaceae bacterium | reverse complement strand
GAGATCGGACAGCGCATGGCCATCACCAATTCCGCATATCGAACTCCAGGAATGCACACGCTGGTGCTCGACGCGGCAAACCTGGCCGGAGCGCTGGCCGATCCAGACATTGGGTTTGTCATTGTGGTTGAGAACCAACCAATGCGATCGCAGAGAATGATGAATCGAACAACGACCTGCACTTTGTTGGATTATTCCATGCCACGCCTGCCCCTGGGCCGCTCGTCGTCCGAGGCAATGATGCTGCTGGCCGAATTGCGAGCGCCTCTGCAGATGTCGTTTCAATCTCCTCCAGTGCTGGGACCATGACGATTGGCATGAACGGCAATTCGCGGGATATCGCCGTCTCGATTGTGTCGAACCTTGTGGTTCTGACACACGGTGGCGATGATCAACTCCTGCTCGGCAGCCTGATGCCATTTGCTTTCCGCGCCGGAGATGGTCAGGACAGCCTGCGATTGACCAGCAGCGACATACAGCTCGACTTGAGGTCCAACGCCGATATACAGAGTCTCGAAGTGCTAGACATTCGAGGTGCAGGCGCGAACCGAATCGCGTTGTGCCCCGAAGATGTTATTCGTCTCTCCGGAGGCACAAACGTGCTGCTGCTGCGACACGATGACGACGACCAGGTCGAACTCACCACCACGTGGAATATTGCGCCGCCGATCTTCGCAAACGGAGAGTCGCTACATGTGATTCAGGGTGTAGACGCGGAACTTCGTATCGCGAATACGCGGCCTTGGCGGAATCCTTTGCGGCCGTTGGATGTCAGCCGCAACGACCTAATCACACCCATCGACGTGCTCATCATCATCAATTCGCTTAACGCGGGCGGAGCGCGGGTATTGCCCGTTCCGACAAACGTTAATGAGTTGCCAGCGTTTTACATCGACACCAACGGCGACGGATTTCTGTCGCCGATAGATGTGCTGCTGGCGATCAACTTTCTCAATAGCACTTCGAACAAAAACGGAGAGGGCGAGCTGGCAACCGACCTGTTTCCCAATAGCTTGGACGTCAAATGGGAAACTGCAGCCTTTCATTTAATAATCCCCAAGCCGTTCGCAGTTTCCGATGTGCGCTCCGAATCGCGATTGCGCGAGCGAGTTGATCACCAGCTATCGGTTGACCACTTCTATTCGCAATTCAATGCCAAGGAGGATGACGACGGGACGTTATTGCCGCAATGGCCAGCCGGGTAGTTCTCCGCATGCCTGCAGTGCCAGTACCGCAAACGCACTCCCCGCATTGGAAATCAAATTTCCTGCATCGTTAACTGGTGAACGAGTAAACCACTTGCCACTGGCGCGTTGATGCGTCCGCAGCCAGTTGATGCCGCGCTGCAGGCGCGGGTCGTCCGCCGCCAGTCCCAGTTCACGCGCGCGTACGATGGTAAATCCAGTGCCATAGCCGTCGCTGGTTTGCGTGTCAACGCTTGTCCATCCGGGCGTTCCAATCCTTGCCAATCGGTCAGGAAGCCAGCCGTAGACCAACCGCCATCGATCAACTGCAGCGCGAGCAGTTCGTCCAGCGTGGTTTGTCGCTGCTCCGGTGTAAAAATGCCGGCGACTCGAATCGAGCACCAAGCCAACATCGCTCGATGGTGGAGCGATTTCGGTGAGTTGTTTTTGAAGTACTCGCGAATTCCTTTCAGGCCAGCCAGTGCTTGAGCCGTCTCGGCATAATCGTCTGGGGCCAGTCCCACAGTCAGTGTGGCCACGGTCACGCCATAATGATCATCGATCTCCATGGGAGCGTAATCGCCATGTGGCCAGTTCCACCCACCATCCTCTCGCTGCACGGTCCACATAATGTCTAGCACTTCACGCGCTACGGGGCTGAGCGGTTAAGGTACTCGGCAGCCCGCACCGCAGAGAACGATTCAGCCAGCGGTTCGTCGTCGGTGATCTCTGGCAACCCTTCCTCGACATCCGCCAACGTCAGCGTCTGCTGAACTACCAGATAAGGCGGCGCGGAGAGTACGAAAAGAAACCCGACAATCGTTGACAGGCAGCACAGTCCCGTGGCGCGACGCAATGTGTTCATAGTAAATATTCCTGAGTCTTGGCCCGTGCGTCTGAATGGTCTTGTGATTCAACCATGTTATAGTGAACGGCACCTTGATACAGCCTGACACACCAATCCTTTGCTCCATTTGGCACCGAAATCATGCCCACACACTTGCTCACGCTCCTACTCGCCATCGCCGTCACCGCGCAGGCCTGCGCCGCGCCAATTGAGCTGGTTCAAAACGGGACCAGCGACTATGTCATTTTCCACGAACTCACTGCGCCGCGCTCGGTCACACAAGCGGCGACAGAACTGCAAACGTATCTACAGCGGGCCAGTGGAGCGAAGCTGCCGATCGTTCATCAACCGGCGAAGAAAATGATCTGCCTGGGCGACTGCGCGGCGGCACGAGCGGCCGGTGTCTCTACGGATAATATCCCTTGGGAAGGCTTCCGGATCCTGGTGAAGGACGCGACTATCTTCCTGGTTGGGCGTGACACCGCAGACGCTCAGCACACGCCCGGCGGAGGCACCTCACACGGAACTTACAACGCTGCCTGCCACTTCCTCGAGCAATACTTCGGCGTGCGCTGGCTGATTCCCGGCGACCACGGCGACTACGTTCCCAAGACGCGTGACTTGACAGTGCCGGACACCGATTTCAGCGACGCTCCTGCCATGCTCAATCGGCGAGTTCCCTACACTCAGGAACGTCGCGCGGATGTGAAGCAGTGGTGGCGCCGGCAGGGGCTAGGGTGGAGCTTATATCTCAACCATTCCCACAACTGGCATGCCGCAATTCCCGCATCAAACTTTGAAAAGCATCCCGACTGGTTTGCGGAGCGCGCTGGCGTGCGAGTCCCCCCCACCGGACGCTACAAGCTGTGCACCACGAATGCTGAAATGGTCCAAGCCTATGCCGACGCGGCCATAGCGTACTTCGACCGCAACCCCGAGATGACGTGCTATTCGCTGTCGCCGTCCGATTCGGCGGGCTACTGCGAGTGCGTTCAATGTTCGGCGCTTTACGAAACGGATCCCAACGGACGGCGTAGCGTCACCCCTGCAATTCTGACGTTTTACAACGACGTGGCAAAAATTGTAGCTAAGAAGTATCCCAATAAAGTGCTGGCAGGATACGTTTATGCGGCGTACTTGTTTCCCCCAAAAAAGAACATCAAGCTGGAACCGAACGTGTTCGTCGTGTTGACGCCGAGCATCGATTATGGCTTCACGCTAGCGCGGCCGGCGGTGCGAGAACAGTGGCAGAAACTGCTCGAAGACTGGACCCTGACAACGAACAATATCTCGTACTACGACTTGCCGGTGAACATCCTCACGGAAGCTGGTGCATTGAATCCGCCGGGTCTTGAAATCCTGAAATTCATCTATCCGAAACTGGCGGCAGCGCACATCAAGGGGGTCTACGTTTACGGTATTTCGGCCTGGGGCCGCGCCGCGCCATTGAACTACCTGCTGGCCAAGCTGGCTTGGAATCCGAATGCGGATGTCGAGACTCTGTTCGACGAGTACTGCGCCAAGGCCTATGGCGCGGGGGGGGATGATATCAACCGGATGTTCCGCATGCTGGACCGCGAAGTCGCTCGTCACTATCGCGAATTCCCGAATGCCAGTTACCCGCTGACAACGGACATGTTGCGCGACATCTACGCCAAGAATTTTACCGAAATTGAACATCTATATCGTGCTGCGCACAGCAAGGTCAAAGACGCGGACGCAAAGTTTCGTCTGGAAATGATTGGCGACAATCTGAAGGTCTTGCACTGGAACCTTCGTCAGCACGACATGCTAGACGAACCGCAGACTTCCGAATTCTACCTGTCCGATGACGACTTCTTTCCCTTTTTGTCAGCCAATCAAGGATCGCTCGCACTGCAACCCAGGGATGGCACGAAGACGCCCTCCTACGTTCGAACCAAGCGCAACGTGACGGTTCCGCCACAGCCTACGCAAGCGGACAAAGTTCAACCGTTTCGATTGCGAGGCGATCAGCATTTGATTGTGAAGCCGACAGGAACGACTGCGGCGACAGTTCGCTTCAGCCGCATTGCAGCTCGAGGAAAGTTGATTACCTACCGCGTGTTTGAATCCGACGGCGCGGAAGTCGGTGGCGGACTGGTCAGCGGCGACGTCCCTCTGCTGCTGGACGGATCTGATTCCAGTTCCGATTATTATCACGTGGTGATCGCGGCCGACACAGCTTCGTTCATGATCGAAGTCGCCGGTGCCGCGTGGGCGGTCGACGGGGGACTGTCGGACCAAGGGCTGCATCTGTTGGGTGAGCCCACACCGCTCTACTTTTATGTTCCTGAAGGCACGCTGGCATTTCATTTATCAGTCGAAGCATCCCCTCCGGGTGAAACGGCCGCCGCCACACTGACCGATCCCCACGGCCAGCGGATAGCGGATTTCGACTGCAGCCGGGTTTCCGTGGATCGTCAGGAAATCAAACCGACCGCCGCACAGGCGGGTTGGTGGAAGCTAGACGTTCACAAAGCGCAAACCGGCGCGATCGACGACGTGTGGATCAAGCTAGAGTCGCCACTAAGTGGCTATTTTACCCTCGATCCTAAACGTGCGGCTGACGTTCGGTAAGACATTCACCAATGAGATCAGAGACACATTGCTTTCAATTCTTGTTCCATAATCCCTCCGATGCACGGACGACGTGGAGACTCTACTTCGGCTAACTGCGGGAGACTGTGGGGCTCGCTCACATTAGCGAGGTCGCTACACGATCGTCGAGCTGGCGGAGATGTTGACGAAAGTCGTTCAGTGAACATGCGTCTAATTGCTGAGCCGCATCTTACGCCGGATCGCTATTTCGAATTGGCTGGCTGAGCTACCCTGGACTCCAACGATTCTGCGTCTACTGATTTGGGTTTTTTTGCCAACACACTGGCGGCAAAAATTTCTGTGACAGTTTTGTCAGAGAAATTTCCAGACAACGTAATCAATGAAGTCAGTGGTGATCGGAGTTGTGGGGCTGCTACAACCTTGCCATTCAGCACCAGCGCCAGTCGATTGCCAACGTTAGCCTTGGTTGCCGCTGAGAATTCAGCGATGGCGTCACTCTCGAGGGCCAAGATAATGTCCGTTCCGCCGTTTGACACTCGGGTAAATGTGACACTTTCAACATCGGCAACCGTGAGAGTTGGCTCAGAAGACAAATAGATTGTCTCGCCATCGTCAGTGACAGCCTTGTGGCTGAATAGCGACGACATTTCTGTGCCAACAAATCGCAGCTCAAGTCCGGTGGACTGCAAGCTGGGATCCTCAGCAGATTGTACCGCGTTTGCGTTAAACCCTACGACACAAATAGATAGGCAATAAATCAGGAGGCGCATGAAGAATATCCCTTCAAAACACTTGTGGCCGAACCGTTGGAATAATACAGGACTGTCGATTGACATTGTACTGTAATGTTGTCTGGCCAACGGAACCCGCGTTCAACCCGTAGTTCGCCGCTCATTCGGAAGCACCACCCCGCTACAAGTTCGATCAAACACTGTCAATTGCGTTTACAGCAGTCATTCGCGCGAAGAAGGAGTCCCACGTCATGTTCCAGATCGATTCGAAAGCAGAATCAGTGGTAAGCTGATATTGGTTTAGCCAAGCATTACAAATACGTCGCGTTTCCGTTCCATCAACGAGGAGAGTTCCCGATTGATGCATTTTTATCATCATTCCGCGAACCTCGTTACTCCCACTATCTGAAAAACTAGTGTCAGGATAGCAAGGGTAGGTCATTGCGATTGACATAAGTGAAGATGCCATTGCATTTCTTGTGCCCTGGCTTTCAATGCGTTCGAACGCTTGGTTCGCCATACCATCCAAGCACTTGCGTTTCAGCCAAGCGAGCATAGAAACCTCGACTCATTTTTGATACATAGTAGTGGTGGAAGCTTGATTTCAGGTTAACGCGGCCAAGGGCCTTCTTGGTAGAGGTCTGGGTCGTTTTATCATTTTGTAGGACTAATTTCGTCATCAGGTTGTTGTCGAAGCCGGTAAGGTTGGTACAGCGACCGGGGCCACAGCACTTTGTTGTGGGGGGTGGAACCACTTGTCAGCCAAGAGCGAAAAAATCGAAATGCTTGAGGTGGCGGGGAACTGCCAGGGGGGAGAGGTTATCGGCCAAGTGAGACCGATAATCGGCGTAGGTGAGAATTTACGATGCGCGTCGACGAGAATTCGACGCAGTGCGCCCTGCGAGACGCGTGAGAGTGGAGCTAGCGAATGAAGAGGTGACTTGTGGCGACCGAAGCTGGCTAGCTATCGAATAGTTCGCGGAGGCGAGGTGTGGAAGCGACTCTGCCGGTCCAGGCTTCGAGCGGCATCGACGACGGTGGGACGCCCCGCTACCAAGTGAAATAGTTCACCGAAGTTCTCGACCAGTTCACACCAAGCCGCCGGTTCAATTCCCAGATGCTCCAGCACGACAGACGCTGCAGCGGGCGTAACGCCACGCTTGATCGTAGTTTTTACCGGTCACCGGATCGTCGCCAAACAAGAGGCAGCGCCGCACGACGCGATTGTAGACATGTACGGTGTCGATTGCCTCTGGATCGAGAAGCTCGTAGCGATTTAGACGAGCCATCGTGAATGCTCCTCTGTCAGGTAATAGCCAGGAACTAGCGCGCTCTCCGGGGGACCGCGACTTCAGTCGTTTGTCAGACTTTCAGTTCGCCGCTCAGCGCTCAGCCCGATTCGGGCGTACCTAGTTACACGAACGAGAGCTGGAATTCTTACGCGCCATCCACCAAAATTGCTAAAATACTTTTCCCCAACAAAGTGCTGTGGCCCCGTGATCTCCCTGTAAGCACTTGGCCAATCCGAATAAATTTGGGCACATTGAAAAGTTGAACTCAGAGCTTGGAATTGGTTTGCCGTTGATAACGACGCCATTAAACTACCTTAGCGAGGATGACTCGAATGGAACCTGATCCCCTGCGAG
>CAKQNH010000245.1 GCA_934255105.1 uncultured Pirellulaceae bacterium | reverse complement strand
ACTTCGATTCAAACGGTAGTGTTCAGTCCCCCTTTGAGCGCCTACTATCGGGATCAAGGAGACGCTGTGTTGACCATGCTGGCAGATCTGTTTCCCGAAGCGAAGCGCTATTGTGCCATGCATCTGACCGATGCGAAGGTTTCGCCGTTCGCCGACAAACGCCCGACCAACGACGCCTCGATGCGCTCGGATGTGGCGGAGAAAAATGCCTTCATCCGACGCCGGGCGGTGGATCTCGGTTTCGAAGTGCTCGAATTAGCCGGTGACGTAGGCAAGCTGGATTTCTACCGCGAATGCGATTTGCATGTCGGCTACGAATGCCACGCTCATCTGGGATTCTTCCGGCAGCGTCGTCCCTCGGTGCTGATCGCCGAGGATGCGCGCGGAGTCGGTTTCAATTATACGTTGGGTGTCGGTGGTTTCTCGGGATTCGTGCGTCGAGGTCGCGAGCCGGAACGGCCACCTCAGGAAGGTGGTACGTCGGGCTATTGCGTCACTGCAGAAGAATTTGCGGCTGCGCCTCCGCGGTCGGATCTGGTGATCGACCTGCGTCGCTACCTCGAAGAGGAATGCGACAGCGGCTTTCGGCGTTATCAAGGGGTGGCGGACTTCATCGATGAAACCTACGAAAATGTTATGGCACCGTTCCTGCGATCATTGCCAAGCTGAAACGGAAATAGAACAGGTCCGCCTGCTCGTGACCGTCGATCAGGGCCCGCTCGGTAAAGACCACAAGGTATTCGTCCTGGCCGATCGGTGCGATCGTCGGATACCCGTAGAAGTTCATGTTCAATTCGCGGGTTGGCTCGAAACCCGCGACCGCCCAGGGGTGTCGCAGCTCGTGGCGCAACGTCCAGTTCTGGGGCTTTCCCATTACGTCGTCAGGATCGGCCGTATAAATCTGCAGCCCCTGCAGTGACTCGAATCTCGCAAACGCGGGCGTGATCGGATCCGTTTGAAGCTTGGACAGTCAAGCGAAGCGCATCAAAGGGGATCGACCGAAGGGAGTGTCTTCGCAGCCGTTGATAATTCCCTTCTATGTGACACACCTCGGTCCACTGAGCGCCAGACTGAGCGCCAGAACGAACTTCAACCAGGTAATCTCTGGCGGTTTCGGGTTGCGGCTCTCCCCAGATCATTTTCTGCGTGTAGGCATCAGCTAGGCTGAACGTCAGAACGCGATGCAGGCCGGTATCGAAGATGAATTGAACTTCGCACGCCTGAATCGGCTCCGGCCAGCGCAACTCGACAGAGACTGGAAAGCCGTCTGCAGGGGAGCTCATCCAGCGATGCGTCCCGGATGTTGTTCTGCCGGCCGCCACCCCTTTCGATCCATGAACGCTGCGAGTCTGCCCACTGACCACATTTTTCGCTGGGCCCTCCGGCTGTTCGCTAGAGGTGTGAACACTGGCAGACTTGGCAAGATCATGCGTCTGGGTGTTTGTCTTACCGATCAGAAAGCAGTCGTCGCGCAAGAGCTGCTGTTGCAATTCGTCGATCGCCTTTACGTCCCCGACCATGTCGGCGGGAGTTTGCTGTCGGCGGACCGACAGAGCCGCTGCGGTTCCAACACCCTGTCCAACAACAGAGCAGGTTGCCATGACGCGCGTCGAGGCAAAAGCGATGTGTGTGGCGGAGAGATTTCTACCTGCGAACATGAGGTTGGGAATGTCCCGGCTGATGCAAGCTCTCAGGGGAATATCGTAGAGCAACGGCACCGGGTGCTGCACACAGGGAGGCAATTCAGACGCATCGACTCCTTCAGGTGGATGAACATCGATGGGCCAGCCTCCATAAGCGATGGCATCCGGCTTGGGTAGCGACTGCATGACGTCCCGTTCGGTCAGGACATGCAAGCCGGTGAAGCGGCGGCTCTCGCGTTTCCCAGGGAGGAAGCCGAACCATTCCAGCGCCCAGTTCGCGGCGCCATGCTGGCCGCCGTTTTTGACGTGATCCCAGACTCCCATCACAATCCGCAACAGTTCGTCCCGGATCGCTTCATTGTCGCGGATGGTATCCAGAGTTCCCCCCCACTCGATCCACCAGTAACCGTATTCGAGCCCGCGATCCAGTTCTGCCACGGCGTGCGGTCGGAGTTTCAAATCCTCCTCGGTGAACTTTCGTGCCCACTCGGGGCAAAGGAATGGGACTGGGCGGTCATGGCGTCGAGCCTGAAACATGATCGAGGAGCCCAGGCGGCACGAGTCGGGCTCAGCCACTGCGAGCGATTCTCCGAATTCATGCGACCCTTCACGGCCTTCGCGAAAGGAGGCTCCAGCCTCCACGCCTAAACGCCCATCACCTGTGCAGTCGATGAACACGCGAGCCTCGATGTGGAATTGCTCTTCCGTGGAATGGCGGACGGCTGCCGCGGAACGAATCAATCCGTCAGAAACATCAGCACCTGTCACTGTGGTATTGAGCAGCAGCTTCAGGTTTGATTCCGCCTGACACTTTTCCCAGAGCAGAAGATCAAACATTGACGAGGAGCGTTGAGGATTTCTGACGCTGGCGTCCAGGCGGAGCTCCTCAATGATTCCGCCTTCGCGCGCTTCGCAGGCGAGAGGAATTCCGCGACTTCCGCTACCATCGGCCCCCACGATATGCATGCGAACTTCGCTGGAGGCGTTGCCCCCCAGAACCGGACGATCCTGACACAAGACGACTCGGGCTCCTGAGCGGGCGGCCGCAAGTGCAGCCGTCCACCCCGCCGGTCCCCCGCCCGCCACCAAGACGTCGCATTCCAACTTAGAATTCCGCATTTGCCATGTTGCTCCTGCCGCTTGAGCAGCCTGTTAAATTTCGCACAGATAAAATTGTCTTCGCTCCTGCAATCATTTGAATCATCAGGATAAGTAGTCCGCACAATCAGCAAACTTCCCGCTGGTATGCCATAATGTACCTTCCCTGTCAGAACGGTTAGTAGATTGTCAAACTGATATCGAATATCACGGACAATAAATCCCGCTTTCACACTTTCTGAGCAAATCCGCTGATGAATTTCCAATCGCGTCTAGTCAATCACTTCCAGGTTCCGACCATACGCCACGGAGTTGCTCTTTTACTTACGATTGGAGGCAGCTTGCTGGGCCAGCTTGCACAGGGAGTTGAGCCAGAGTTTCCGCAGAGTCGACAGGAGCAAACGGTCCTCGCTGCAGATGACTTTACTCGCCGGGGCGAGATGGACTACCTAGCGTTTCCCGCTCTCATCCGCACCGCTCCCAATGAGGTCCTCATCTCCTATAAGCGCGGCCGTGGGCACGCAGTCGACCCCGGGGCGCTGTTGGAAGCGATCCGCTTCAATACGAAATCGAATCAAGTCGAAGAGCGGAAAGTCCTCGGGCAGAACTCCAAACTAGTCTATCAAATGGGGGAATGGGTTCAATTTCCCAATGGCAGCATCGGCAATTTCGCCGATGTGCAGCGTGTTGTGCCCGGCGAGACTGCCAAGACAAACCAGCGCACAGGAATTGAATGGACGCAGAGCAACGATCAGGGACGAACTTTCACCCCGATGCACAAGCTGGGGCTCATTGACGGCGTGGAGTACGGGTATCTCTTCGAGGCGGTTAGCGTAGAACACGCGGTGTATGCCCTGGCGATGACCTTTCCGGAGTTGCCTCCCCAGACCGGATTGACCGATGACCAGGGCCGGCGCGTGTACGGCGAAGTGTGTGTGATTACCAGTTCGGACAACGGCGAAACGTGGCAATTCGTGAAGAATCTAAGCCAGGAGTTCGGTGGGCTGAAGCTGAACGAGAGCTCACTGCTGGCACTTGAGGACGGTTTTCTGATCGCGACGCGTGGATACGACTCCAAGCTCCGACTACATCGAGTCGATTCCGAATTCAATCTTCTTCAGCAGCTCGATTTGACAGGTCAGACACCGGAAATGGAGTCTCACATCGGTCGTCCTCGCCTCTATCGTCGCGATGGAGAGGTGTATCTGCTGGGGAGGAACCATCGGAAAGGGCGGATGGAGTTGGCAAACTTTCGGTTGGACTCAGAAACATATGAAGTCAAGCGCATGGTTGTACTCGATCCTGTCAAGTCCGATGAAGTCGTGAAGGATGGCTATTATGCGATGCCCTACTTTGAAGAGGGGCAATCGGGCGCAAAGTTGAACATCATCACTTACCGTCGCATTGGATCGGCTGCGAAATCTGATCTGATCCGTTTGGAATTTGACTGGAATGAGGTCCGCTAATGAGGCCCGCTGATCAAGCAGCAGAGAATTTGCGATGAATCCTAGATGCGAACTGCTCAGCCTGGCAGCATGTCTGATGGCGACATTCCTTCTCTCTGCGCCCACATTCGGTCAGTCGCTAGAGATTCAAGCCAAGTCCATTGCTCCCCGCGTCGAGCTGCTGACGTTCGAGAGTCGCACACTGCACAAGACCATGTCGTTGTGTGTCGTATTTCCGGGGCAGATGGTCCGCGTGGAACAGCAGCCTGTGCTGTTCTGGCTGCATGGGCGAGGTCGAACCTGCCATTCACTAGTCGATGATCCGGTCGCATTCAAAGAGTTGTTGAAAACGCAAGTGGTAATTGTTTTCCCGCAGGGAGACGATGGCTGGTACATCGATTCCCCCGCCAACCCCTCGGATCGGTATTCTACTTGGCTTGAAGAGGCCATGGAGGTTGCCACGCGGCGGTATCACTTGAGTAGCGAACCCGAGCGGCGTGGCATCTGTGGCTGGTCCATGGGAGGGTATGGAGCGATCCAGTTTGCCGTCTCGCACCCTGGCCAGTTCAAGACAGCCTGTTCCATTATTGGGCTGCTCGATTTTCCGCGCACGGGATTTCCTGCAGGGCAAGGATATGAGATCCCGGTGAAACGATTCGGCAGCGACAGAAAAACCTGGGACCGTTTGAATCCCCTTCATCAAGCGTCCACCCTGGCTGGCAGCCGAATTCTACTGATCACCGCAGATCGCGCCTTCGACCGCACGATGAATGAGAATTTTCGTGAAGCACTGCAAGCGAACGAGATCGAACACCGTTGGGTCTTGTTATCCGGGAGACACACCTTTGACGTCGTCCGCCAATCGATACCAATCGTGATTGATTTCACCAACCGATCATTAGCTCCCCCTCAAGAATGATTGCATGGCCTGCCCGCTCATCACTCCGCCTCCCAATCAGGCGGTTCGGCCACGATACAACAGACACCCTCTGCTGAATTGGGAATCCTCTGTAAAACTCCCGAAATTCCCGTAGATTAGTGGCCGACGCACCACAAATTTTGATTCGCTGGTCGACCGTCCATCGTCCTGGCATTTTGGCGGTCCACCGGCAGCCGCTGAGCGTGGACGGGGCTGCGACTACGGTAAAGCCGGGCTGCTGCGTGACGCTGAACGCCAAAAGAAGAAGGTAACCATTCACGAACTTGGAGGCTTAGGAGTTGCCATAACCACGAAACACACGAAACACACGAAAAAATATCTGCTGGTGTTTTTGGTGGTCCAGCAACGAGGTAATGGGCAATGCTGAGATACTGTTCGAAGATGAAAGTTGCAAAGTCAGGGGTGCGTTGTCCGAGGTCTACTTAGAGCAATGTCAACAAATCTTCCACTAAAGGATTTTGAGGATGAAATCGCGGAATGCACTGACACTTGAAGACGAACAGAGCCAGCTTTTCGTGTCCTTCGTGTCCTTCGTGTCCTTCGTGTCCTTCGTGTCCTTCGTGTATTTCGTGTATTTCGTGTATTTCGTGTATTTCGTGGTCAAAAAAAGAACTGACTCGTGAACGGTTACCATAATTCACACCAACGGCAAACTTCTCTAGTTTCGCTGAGCATCCATACTTAACTCATCTGCGATCATCTCGGCCTGCTTCAATACCGTCTCAGTTGCGAGTAGCTGCATGTCGGGTGGATAACCAAACTGCCTTAAGACACGCTTTACGATGACCTTCAACTTGGCGCGGACGCTCTCCTTGATGGTCCAATCAATACTGGCATTCTCGCGGACTTTTTGAGTGAGCACAACGGCGAGTTCGCGGAGCTTGTCTTGCTGCATCAGTTCTCGGGCACTGTCGTTGTTGGCGACGGCGGTGTAAAAGGCGTACTCGAATTCAGTCAGCCCCATCTGCTTGGCTTCCGTATCGGATGCGACGATCTCTTTGCTGACTTTGATGAGCTCGTCCATGACTTCGGCAGCGGTTAAGATTTTGTTCTGGTAGCGTTTAATCGCGGTCTCAAGCATTTCGAGTAGGGCTTTGCTCTGCACGAGGTTCTTTTTGGCGCGGCTCTTGAGTTCGTCGTTGAGCAGCTTGCGCAAGACTTCAAGCGCCACGTTCTGGTGCTCGTGGTCTTTTAACTCTGCCAGAAACTCATCGGAGAGCACGGAGATTTCCGGTTTCTTAATGCCTGCGGCATCGAAGACGTCAATCACTTGGTCGGACACCAAAGCGGCATCGATCACTTGCCGAATAGTGGTCTCGAGCTCAACGTCGCTCGTCCCCTCCCCTGCCGGCTCGAACTTGACCAAGCGGGCTTTCACGGCCTGGAAGAAACCGACCTCGTCCTTGACGCCCATTGCCTGCGCGTGCGGCACGGCAATGGAGAATGCCTTGGACAGCGAGGTTACATTGTCGATATAACGCTTCTTGCCTTTGGGCAGCCCAAGAATATGGTTCTCGGCAGCCAGAATGATGCTGAGCTTCTGCGATGTGTCCGCGTCGAAGTAATCCTCGTAGGCAAAACCGTGGTACATGGCCGAGACAACTTCGAGCTTTTCCAGCATGATCTCGACGGCTTGCTCCTGAGCCAGCGTCGGATCGCCTTTGCCGCCAGCATCGGAATAGAATGAGAGCGCCTCTTTCAAGTCGGCGGCGATGCCGAGATAGTCGACGACCAGTCCGCCGGTTTTGTCTTTATGTACGCGATTAACGCGGGCAATGGCCTGCATCAAGTTATGACCCTTCATCGGTTTGTCGATGTAGAGCGTGTGCATACTAGGCGCGTCGAAACCAGTCAGCCACATAT
>CAKQNH010000244.1 GCA_934255105.1 uncultured Pirellulaceae bacterium | reverse complement strand
GTCTCATTCATCGGCGATTCTCCCCTCGACAACCATCGGTTTGTATATTCCACCCCGACCGCAGAACGTGTCTACGGTAAGAACTAACGATTTTATCGGTCTTTCCCAAATGGTTGGTTGAACCAATTTGAAGGGATTTGCTGGGGAATTTGCCGGGTATAGGGGATTTGATGGTGGAATGGTGCAAATGCGGCGTGCTTGCGTCTAAACTAGGCGTTATCGCATCACTAGTTCGTCATTTCGCATCGAGAATCCAATGACTGCATTGCGTGCTCGTCCAACACGGCTGGGGCCAGCCCCTCTGGCCGGTATCATCGGTAGCCTCGTCTTGGCAGGTCTGCTCACGTTTTCCGCTCCGGACAGGCTGCAGGCGCAGGCTACGGGGGACATGCCTCGCGCCGAATATTACATGGCTCGCGAACTGTTCCGAGTCGGCCGGACTCTGGAAGCCGCTGACGGCTTTACCGTCTCTCTGAATCGCGCTCGACGCATCGGCGAACAGCGCTGGATAGATAGCATCCCCTCGTTGGTCATGCTGGGCGAGTGCCATTATCAACGGGGTGAGCTGGCTCTAGCATTGGAACAGTACGACAGCGCCCTGATGGTCCTGCTGGCCAATCCAACATGGGTCGACCAACTCGAGCTCTCCAACGCTCCGCTACCGGCCTTCGATGCTGTCTCCAAAGGCATCCAGTGGTTTCCCAAGTCGCGACCCATGCGCGCGGTGGCTGTCCCCGTCGGACTGCCGATCGCCGTAGATCCCGCCTCGCCGCGAATTACAGCTCAGCCTGGCGGCGCATCAGCCAGCGGGCCGGCGGTGCATCTGGACGTATCGGAGGTCCTGCGCACTACAGCTCTGGCCCTCATGCGGCGCTGGGAGACGCTGGGGCCGCTGGCAAAGCACTCTCCGCTGAGTGGCCCACTGGATGCATTATTCACTCGCAACTCCAACCAGCAGGCACCTTGGTTCGTCGCTTCGTGGCGCGTGCTGCAAGGCATCAGCAGTCTGGCATCCCAAGCCCCCGTGGACAGCCGCCAATTGCTCCGCCAGGGAGCCCTCGTCGGCAATCTGTCCGACTATTATCTTTCGTCCTTGGCGCTCTTGGTGCTGGGGAAGCTCGAAGCACGCGATGGAAACTATGCGGCGGCCAACGTGCTTTTTCAGGACGCCACGCTGGTGGCAGCCCACTTCGAGCAACATGCTACAGCGGCCGAGGCTACCCTGCGTCTGACGGACTGCGCGGCGGCCAGTGGCCAAAGCTCCGCGATGGAACCACTGCAGCGGATGGCAGGCTGGGCCAATAAAAAAAGCACCTCGCTGCAATTGTCCGCCTGGCTAGGTGCAAGTGAACTGGCCGTCTACGCCAACGATTTTGCGCTGGCCGACAAGTTGCTTCGGCAGTGCCCGCCGCTGCTGCGCAATCTCGACACCGCCTTGCCTCGCCTGCATGCCCGCTTTTTGTTTGTCAACGCTTTGTCAGCCTTTGGCCAGAAGCGTGGAGCGCAAGGCGTGACCAGTCTGCAGCATGCGCTCCAGATCATGCGTGGTTCGGCGGAAACGGGGGCAGTTGTCGAGTCTATCTTTCAGACGCAATTGGTGCTCGACCTGTTTGCCGCCAAATCGTTGTCCGCTGTCGACACGGAGGCGATCCTGTCCGAAGTGGTAGCGGAGCCATCGGCTATCGACTGGGCGCTGTCCCCGCTCGAGACCATTGCAGAGCTAACCACAGCCCGCGATCCGGCTTATGCCCAGTTGGTGGAGATGGCTCTGGACCGCCAAGCCTCTGTGGAAGAGATATTGGCTGGCATGGATCAACTGCAGCGCCAACGTCTATACGTTGCCTTGCCATTGGGCGGACGAGAGTTTACTTGGCGTTTGCTGGTGGCCCGCCCGCCTGAACAATTGTTGCCTGCGGATCGCCAGGTGGTCGCGGCGGCGCGGCGACGGATGCCAACGCTGGAAACCGACGCGCAACGCATGGGGCAGTTGATCGCACAATTGCGCCAAGCTCCGCTGCCGCTGGAGGAGCGCAAGCTCAGCGCCGATGCCAAGAAGGCTTTTGTGGAGCTGGAAGAGCTGTCGGAGGGCTACGAAAGCCAACTGGCGTTTCTGAGCTTGCAGCGCCAGCTCGTCGACCGCTCGGTGCCCCCGCCCGCAGAGCTAGCTCAGTTGCAGGGGCGCCTGGCAGCCGACGATATATTGCTCGGTCTAACCGTCGTTGGGCAAGAGGTGGTCGGTGTCGCAATTACGCGCGACGCTGCGCAGTATTGGCGGGTGGCCGACGGCAGCCAGATCGACGGCAGCCTGCTAGCCCTGTTAGCAGATGTTGGCGCGACGCCCGAGCCTCGACCTGCCACGGTATCCGTAGCAGCGTCCGCAGGGGCTGCATGGCACAAATCAGCGCAGCAGTTAACCGACACTCTATTTCCTGCCGAAGTTCAAAAGATGTTGGCTAATAGCCGACGCACGATTGTCGCTCCCCACGATCGGCTGTGGTACATTCCCTTTGAAATGCTCCCGCTAAAAACCGACTCCGGCCATCAGCCATGGATTGCCCACCACGCGGTGACGTACATTCCCACGCTCGGTAGTATCGAGTTGGCATTTGCAAAGCCAGCCCCAGTGGCGCAGACCGTGGGGATTGTCGGTGATTTTTTCGCATCCGAAACGGCAGCTAACCAAACGCTGGCCCAGGGTGTGGGGCAGGAGCTTCCCGATTCGTATACCTTGTTCTTAGCTCAGAAAAACAGCGTACCTTCGGTGGCATGGCTGAAACTTAAAACCGATCAATTGTGGGTGGCAAACACCATTGAGAGTACTGGCAGCGGTTGGGACACTCGCGTGTTGCCGCTGGGCAATGTCGATCAGACTCGCGTGGGTAGTTGGCTGACCACACCGCACACATCGCCTGTGCGGGTATTGTTACCCGGCTTGCGAACGGCCATTGGGAGTGGCAAGCTAGAGCGTGGCGACGATTTGTTTCTTCCGATCTGTGCGATGTTGTTCAGCGGGACGCGGCATGCCAGCCTCAGCCGCTGGCCGACGGGTGGGGTGAGCGCCAGCGTGCTGCTGCAGCGCCAATTGGAAGAACTGCAGAGCGAACCGCCCTCGGCCGCCCTGCGACGAGCCGTATTGGCACTGTGGCCTGAACAGTTTGAGGCCGCCAACGAACCCGCACTGCAACCCTGGAGCAACGATGCTGCGGGGCAGGTGGGTGGCACCCATCCGCTGCTGTGGGGCGGCTATATGGCGGTGGGTGATTATTAGGCATCTTACGGAAAATGAGTGTCGCAAGCTTTTAATGGTAGCGGAAGTCGCCAAGACTTTCGGCCAAGGGGCTGCCGAAATTCTGGGCGAGTTCCGCTACGAATTAATTCACAGTCTATGCAGGTTGCGAAAAAGGGAGCGACTGTTGATGGTTATTTTTGACGGTTACGTTCCGCACGCTGCCTACACCGCAGGAACTTCATGGACGACCAGCAAATTGTGCGTGTTGTCGATGATGCCAGTGCCAGTCACGAAGACAACTCGGTCGCCCACGGTCAGGATCCCTTCTGCGCGGCCCCAACCGATCACTTCTTCGATCAGCTTCTGCGGGCTGTCGATGTTTGAGATGCGATGCGGAACAATGCCCCAAAATAGTGACATGCGGCGCAATGTAGCCTCATTGTCACTGACGCCGAGCGTGGCGGTGTAATTGCGTTGTTTGGATTTGACCCACGCGGTCCCGCCGGTTTGGCTGGCGATTACCACGAGCCGCGCACCGATGGCTTCGGCGATGTTGGCTGCGTTGAAAGTAACGGCTGAAGTGATGGGATGGACGCGATCGAACTTTTTCAATCGAGTCGGGGCGGGTTGGGTCTTGAGCAGTTGTTCGGTGAAGACCATGATGCGATTCATGGTGTCGACCGCCTCCACGGGGAAATTGCCGATGGCTGTTTCGCCGCTGAGCATGCAGGCATCGGCCCCATCTAGGATCGCGTTGGCCACGTCGCTGGCCTCGGCTCGCGTGGGGCGGCGATTGGTGTGCATGCTCTCCAACATCTGCGTAGCGACGATGACCGGCTTGAGTTTTTCGCGGCAGACCTGGATGATTCTCTTCTGAGCGATCGGCGTTTCCGCTACATCAATCTCTACTCCCAAGTCCCCGCGCGCGACCATCACTCCGTCAGAGGCTTCGACAATTTCCTCCAAGCGGTCCATGGCCTCGCGCTTTTCAATCTTGGCGATGACGAGCGCTTTGGATTCCAGCGTCTGCAGTAGATCTTTGAGTGTGGCCACATCCTGCGGACTGCGCACAAAGCTGAGGCTGATGAAGTCGATTTCGTTTTTGGCACCCCACATGGCATTTTCGACATCTTCGGGGCGCATGGCAGAGACGCTGAGCGTTACTCCGGGAAGGTTGATACCCTGGCGACTGCGGATGGTCCCCGGTGTGAGCACTTTGCACTTGGCCGCATCTTTGGACCTGCTGGTCACCGTCAGGCTGATCGTGCCATCGGCCAACATGATGCTATCTTTGACTTTGATTTCATCGATCAATCTCGGATAATTGCTGCACAGCTCCAAACGTTCGGTCGACTCCTCGCCGCGGACAATCGTCAACTCTTGGCCAACTTCCACCTCCAGCGGGTCTTCGAACAGTCGCCCCAGTCGGATCTTAGGGCCGGATAAATCCAGCAGTATTCCCACGTGTGTGTCCGTAATCTTGCGGACCTGCTTTATTTTCTCCAGCCATTGAGTGAAATCAGCCTGAGTGCCGTGCGCGGCGTTGATGCGAAAAATATCCACGCCGTGCCGTACCAATTCGGCCAGCGTCTCGACCGTTTCGCACGCCGGGCCAACTGTAGCCACTATTTTGGAGCGTGCGCCATCGACTTGAAGACCAGTAGTGGACATAACAAGTTCTTTATTCTAGATAACAAATCTCAAACTATTTAATCGCCCTCAGTTGCAACTCAGATGGTTGTTGTAGCCGATTGGCGTACATTTTTATAGGGAACTTGACATGTCATCGCAATGGAGAGGCAAGTCGGCCGTGGTGTGCGGTGCGACCGCAGGGCTGGGACGGGCTTTTGCCTTCGAGTTGGCCCAACAACAGGTGCGACGCTTGGTGCTGGTTGCCCGTTCGGAAGAAGCTTTGCAAGCTATGCAGGCTGAATTGCGAGGACGTTTTAAGAATCTGGATGTCGTCTGCCTGCCTGCCGACCTGAGGGAGAAGGACCAAGTCGAGCGGGCTTGTGAGCTGTTGCAGTCGAGTGGAGTTGCTGTGGATCTGCTGATTCAAGCGGTGGGCCAAAGCGATCGAGGTAGATTGGTCGATTTGACCAGCCAGCGGTTGGCTGAGCTGATCGACGTTAACGTGTTGACCAGCCTGCATGCCATTCAGTGCTTTCGTCCGGTAATGCAGCGGATCGGTGGCCGTGTAGATGGTAGTTTGACGGAAACGGGCAGGAGTGCCCGTTCTACGGAGGAAACGGGCAGGAGTGCAGGTGCTACGGAGGAAACGGGCAGGAGTGCAAGTGCTACGGAGGAAACGGGCAGGAGTGTCGGTGCTACGGGGGAAACTGGCAGTAGTATCGTGCTGATTGGGTCACTGGCCAGCCTGTTTGCGCCGCGATTCTTGGGGGGCTATGCGATCGCAAAGCATGGCCTAGCCGCGCTGGCGCAGCAAGCTCGACTCGAGCTGGCTGATGAGGGGATCCACGTGCTGCTAGCTTGCCCAGGTCCCATCGCCCGCGAGGATAGTGGAGCAAGATACGATCAGCTCACGCGCGATTTGGACTTGCCCGAAGCGGTGCGCCAAGCGGGTGGAGGTGCCAAAATCCGCGGGCTCGACCCCGCGCCGCTGGTGCGCGACATACTAAACGCGGCCGCAGCCAAGCAGCCTCGTATCATCCGTCCACGCAAGGCTCAGTGGTTGCTCCGGCTATCCGCCACGTCCTGCACTTGGGGCGACCGCTTGTTGCGCAGAAATTCTGGATAGGTATCGCATCCTTAGCAAACCGTCTCTGCGGCCCTCTGCGTCTGTGCAATCCTTGCCTCGACAAAGGCAGGCTACTGCCAATTATGGTTTGTCGATGCGGGCATGTAAGCGGCGTCTGCGGTGACCAACGCAACCACACATCCCCAAGAGGAGGAGAGGGGCGGCGGATGGTTCTGGGACGGCGGTGAAGTTCACACTTGCATTCACAAACGCTGTCGTAACGTCCCCCGGCTTGCCTGTAAAAGTTGCAGTCGGTGCGGAAATTGAAGCAGAGCCAGTGTTGTTGATGATCATACGCAACGTATTGGTGCCCGTGACGAATCCAGAATTTACAATTCCAGAACGTGTGTTCGTGAACGTAAATGGTGCGTCAGCTCCCGAAGAGAAAGACATGACCCCCAGGCCACTTGTTCCTAAATTGGTAGCATTTTGCCAATGGTTGTCCCATTTAACTGGAGCACGACCCTATCATTACCGGAAAGCGAGTCAAAACTTAATGTAGTACCCACGGCATTAGCTGGAAGTGTAAATGATGTTGGAAATGAATCTGGGATATTTCTATGTAAAACGCTACTAATATCCCCAAAACAACCGCCATAGGAGCTATTCCATCTGGAGTCAAGGGAGCCACAGTTGTACAACATCTTGTCTTCATTTCCCATTTCTACTTCACCGTTCCCCGTAGGTTCGCCCGCCGGCAATTACTTCAAATCCATTCGAGCTTTTGACAGGTTTCAACGCCATGAGCCACTTTCCAAACATCAGTCGTATTGAATACGAAGGTCCTACCAGCCGCAATCATCTAGCGTTTCGCTGGTACAACCCTGACGAGCTGGTCGAAGGCAAGACGATGCGCGACCATTTGCGGTTTAGCGTTGTCTATTGGCATACTCTGCGTGGTACCGGCAGCGATCCCTTCGGCCCAGGAACTGCCGTGCGGCCGTGGGACGATGGTTCGGAAAGCATGGACAACGCGCTCCGCCGCGTGGAGGTGGCTTTCGAGATATTCGAAAAACTGCAGGCTCCGTT
>CAKQNH010000243.1 GCA_934255105.1 uncultured Pirellulaceae bacterium | reverse complement strand
ATCCGACCACCATAGCGACGATAGCGGTAACGCCCGAATCGCTTTGGCCGACCAGCGACCAACGGTTGAATTCACCTCCCCATGCAATCAGAGCATCGGTAGAAACAAACACGGCGAGAGCCTTTCTTTGTAGTCACGTCCGTAACGACAAAGATCGAGGCCTCTCACAGGCTGAGCGGGCTCACGGTTCCAGAGGGTGCTGTCCCGAAAATGTGCCGGCAATAGGCGGCTTGCAGCTTCTGCCATCAAATAAAATGGCGCGGGTGCAAGCAGTTGTTCCACACGGATCCTAAGTACAGTTCCGCAACGCTTTTCGCGGGTCGACGTCTGGCTAGATCCACTTTCGCTAGCCCAAACTGCTGCGGTACGCCTCTGGACATTCCAGATCGTGGATAGCAACAGCAAGAGAACAAGAATTCCGAGCGTTACCATGGCTAGTAACTCGATTTCTATGTGTAGTGGTAGGGGGAAAGACGCTGTGCGATAGGAGTAGGGGTCAGTGGAGGAGATTGCGTACAAAGATTAGGAGAGCATCAATGGTCTTGATCTTTGGTCATTCGGCGAACGTTCAGTTGATTCGCGAAACATCCATTAGTATTAGTAGTTGCGGACGAATCCAGACAGTGGTCAGTTCACTTTGCCCTGTGGATCCATCCTACGATCCGAAGCGGCTCAAGCTGAGTCGTCGATTCGCTAGCACACAATGTAACGCCCCCCATGGCTGGCCGCAACTGGGATTGCCGCTAGCCCGTAGAACGGGCACTCTTGCCCGTTTTATACCCTATATTTTTCCACGACCCCAACGAGTTTGCCTCGCTGCTGAGGGAGTTTCGAAGCTAGCTCTCCCACACTGCGAGCGCCCGCCGCGTCAGCAAGACAGGTTCTGCAATCGTAACCTGCATAGGCTGTGAATTTTTAGGTAGCGGAACTCGCCAAGAGTTTCGGCAACTCCCTTACCCGAAAGTCTTGGCGACTTCCGCTACCCCTTGAAACCTTGCGATCCTATAAATTCACAGCCTATGCGGGTTATGAATAATCCAAGTTAATGCGGCTATTTCCACGCGACGCGGCAATCGGTTGGTTGTCGCATACAAAAAAGGTTAGAATGAACATAAGGAACTGAGTCGATGTTCGGCGTATGCCGAAAAATATAGCTAGTGGTTTCCCTTCCCTGGCGACTTGTGCTATGGATCGAAGTCCTGACATCCCGCTGTTGACCTCCCCCCCCTAACATCACCCTCCTCTGGAGCCTGCCAAACATGAATACTCAATCCAGTCGACGCGAGTTTTTGACAAATGCTGGTATTAGCGCGGCTGCGGCCAATTTAATGCTCAGTTTGCCCAGTCTGTCACGTGGCAGTGAGGCTTCGGCAGCGACCGCAAGACGACAGCGCATCGTCTTTATTTTCAGCCCCAATGGCGTGATACCTCAACATTTCTGGCCGGACAAGCTGGGGAGTGAGTTTGAATTCAAGCGCATTCTCGAGCCGCTAGCAGAGTTCAAGTCTCAAGTCATGACCTTGCATGGAGTAAACAATCGCATCAAGGGAGACGGCGACGGCCATATGCGCGGGATGGGATGTCTACTGACGGGAATCGAACTTTTTCCTGGTGACGTGCAAGGTGGGTCCGATACGCCCGCCGGATGGTCGATGGGCATCTCAATCGATCAATACTTGAAGAATAAGCTGCAAGCCGACCCCGCCACGCGCACTCGTTTTGGCTCGCTGGAGATGGGAGTCATGGTGCCGGAGCGAGCCGATACATGGACGCGGATGTCTTACTCGGGCCCCAATCAACCCGTGGCACCGATCGACAATCCCTACCAAATGTTTGACAAGCTGTATGGTCAAACGAAGAATCGAGAGATGCTGGCCAGCGTGCTGGATGACCTGACCGCCGATTTTCGCAAGGTCGAATCGCTGATCAGCCAAGAAGATCGACGGTTGTTGCGCAGCCACCTGGAGATGGTTCGCGAATTGGAAACCGAATTGCACACAGAATTGTCGCAGTCACATCCCCAAGCGGCGGTGGGGCACGCGATCCCCGAATTGCCCCCCAATGTGAATGAAGAGAATGACAACATTCCACTCATCACGCGCATGCAGATGGACATGCTGGTACATAGTCTAGCGGCCGATATGGCACGCATCGCCACTTTCCAAATCACCAATAGCGTCGGGCAACCTGTAATGCGCTGGCTGGGAATCGACGAAGGGCACCACGGTCTATCGCATGAACCAGACAGCAACGAGGAGGCGTACGAGAAGTTGATCAAGATCAACAACTGGTACTGTGAACAAGTGGCTTATCTGGCCAAGCGACTGTCAGAGACGCCTGAGCCAGGGGGTGAAGGTTCGATGTTGGACAACACCACGCTGGTGTGGACCAACGAACTGGGCAAGGGGAACTCGCACACCCGCGACAACATCCCGTTTGTGCTGGTGGGTGGCGGCCTAGGCTTCAAGACTGGTCAAGCTGTCGACTTCAAGGGGGTCTACCACAATCGATTGTTGATGACGCTCTGTGCGGCGATGGGGCACCCCACCCCGAGCTTCGGCAACCCGGACTTCTGCGGTGATGGCGTGCTGAGCGGATTGAGCTAACACACCGTTTCGTGGAACGAGCACTCCTGCCCGTTTTCTTCCGTAGAACGGGCACTCCTGCCCGTTTTCTTTGGTAGAACGGGCACTCCTGCCCGTTTTCTTCGGTGGAACGAGCACTCCTGCCCGTTTTTTTCGGTGGAACGGGCACTCCTGCCCGTTTATATTCCACCGCCATGACAAGCTAGAAGCTTATCCCACGTAGGCCACGACAAGCTAGAAGCTTATCCCACGTAGGCCACGACAAGCTAGAAGCTTATCCCACGCTGGCCATGACAAGCTAGAAGCTTATCCCACGCTGGCCATGACAAGCTAGAAGCTTATCCCACGCAGGCCATGACAAGCTAGAAGCTTATTCCACGCTGGCCATGACAAGCTAGAAGCTTATCCCACGCAGGCCATGACAAGCTAGAAGCTTATCCCACGCAGGCCATGACAAGCTAGAAGCTTGCCTTGACATGAAAAAAGGTCACACCCGGCAGGGGTGCGACCTAATTGAATTGCTCAGCAAAGATGGGCGTTGCTCAGCAAAGATGGGCGTTGCTCAGCAAAGATAGGCATTGCATAGCAAAGATGGGCGTTGCAGCTAGGCTAACCTAGAAGCCTCCACCGCGGTTGTTGGCACTTTTGGCGGCGGCTCCACCGGCGCGGAGCACACCTTCTTCGACCGTTAAGCGATAGATGCCACCGCGTTCGATCAAGTGAACTGCAGCCAGGATCTTGTCTTTACCCGCATACTGCTGAATGGTTTTAAGAGCATTCTCAAGCATCGGATTGGGACTGATGGCCTGGGCAAACTGAAGCACTTGCCCGATTTCCACGAAGGCATCCATGGGGCTGACCTTGGTAGCTGAGGCAGAAGCCAAACGATCGATGGCTTGCTTCAACGCCGCATCGCCGCTCGGATCGATTGAGATCAGGTAAGACTTGTCGGACGTAGCGACATTGACCAACAGCGAGTCGCCGAAAGCCTTCTGTACGCCGGGGTCGTTTGAATTGATCGGAAACTGCACGCTGTGCAAGTTCATACCTTGGTGTTGGCCGTAGCTGAACTTGAACTGAGGGGCGTCCTGCTTGTCTTTGACTGCTGCCGCGATCTTCTTCAGTTCGGCCTCTAGGGCGCGACCGTCTGCCACCAAGCCGCCGGCCAGAGCGCGGAAGGTATCGTCGGCTAGGCTGACGCTGGCTGCTCCGTCAAACGTGCCCTGTTGGATCGTCTGCTCGATGACCTTGGTCAAGCCCTGCAGGATGTCTTTGGCAACCGCGCGGTCCGCTTCGGGAATCTGCTGCTCCAACTGCGACATTGAGTTGCGGAGGTTCATAATCTGCGCAGCCTTATCTTCTTCAGCGATGATAGAGGTCACGCGGAATTGTGCGGCAGCGTTGGGAAAAGCCAGCTTGGTGAAATCTGAGGTCAGGTTTTGGAGGGCGGCTACCTGATTGGCCAGCTTGCTCCCGGCGATGAATTGACCGGCGAAGTCTAGGGCGACATTCTGCTGAGTCGAATCGATTTGCAAGCCAACGATGGCTTTTTCTGTCTCTTGAATCATTCGCTCGAGCTGCTGGATATTCGCTTCGCTCAGCTCCTTAGCCTTGGCCGTGTCCTCCTCCGACAAGTCGCGTTGTTCGGCCATGCCGCGTTCGAGCCCAATGCGCATTTGTTCAATGGCCATTTCCTTCAGCTCGGCTGGCAGGGCTTGCACGTCCAAGTTGACCGCTATGTCGTATTGCTTAGGGAGCGCGCCCAGCAGTTGGGCAGGGTCGGCAGGCACTTGTGCCAGCGCCTCTTCGGTCTGTGCGATGAACAGCCATCCCTGACTCTCCTTGGCAAACAGAGTTTGGCCGTTGGTATCGATTTCAAATAGCCCGCCACCTAGATCGTCCGGTTCGATCCCCATGCCAGCCAGCGCTCCAAAGAACTTCTCGCGGCTGCTCAATGGTAGGAATACCAACGCACTTGGCATCTGGCCTTGCATGGCGATCGATACGCCGATAGGGCGAGTGCGGTCGAGTCCCTGTGTGTATTGATTGGCCATCATGTTGACTAGGCCACCTATCTCAGGCACATTGCTGACCTTGAGCAAGTACGAAGTGTCTTGCAGCAGTTGGTCGAGTGGTGCGATCGAAACGACAGCCACGGGCCGCTGTGGTGCCTGCGCATTAGCAGTTGGAAGGACCAGTCCACAAACGGCAACTGCACAGGTTGCGGCCAGGGCTAGCGGGCGACGAAAATGCATCAGTAAACTCCTAAGGGGGAAATTCTGTTCGACGGAAATTTCGATTGAGGCAGCGTTGAGCAGCGGGCCAAAAATAATAAATAACTGTCGCAGTTAGTGTATCTATCTACAGGTAGCCGAAGTCGCTAGGCTCTGGATAATTCAAGCGAGGTCCAAAGTCTGGCGACTTCGGCTACGGCAGTCCAAAGTATAGCGACTTCGGCTGAGACGGTCCAAAGCCGAACGCTGCATTGCGCAGTATCCTTCGCATCCTTGGCTCGCAGGGGGCTTCGTTCAACTGGGGGCTTGCTCAATTAGAGGCATTGCTCGCAGGGTTTTCTGCTGGCAACTGAGCCCAGGTAAACTAATTCCCTAGCGTTCGCGGAATGTAATGCGGCCTTTGGTCAGATCGTAGGGTGACAATTCGACGCGGACTTTGTCGCCAGGAACAATACGGATGAAGTTCTTGCGCATGCGTCCTGCCACATGTGCCAGCACCTCCGATCCGGTTGAAAGCTGCACTTTAAACCGAGTATTGGCCAATGCCTGGGTAACCGTACCCTCCACTTCGAACGCTTCTTCTTTTTTTGCCATACGTGTTCCTGTGCTCGCCCTGAAAGCAGGTAAACTAGTCCGATTCCTGCAACCATCCAAACTCAACTAACCCACAGTTATAGATATGTCACCGCAACTCGTCCAGGAAGCTTTGCCCTCAACTGCTCGATTAGGACAAGAACAGTTCGCCTTTGTTGCCTGTCAACAGGGTACCGAACCAATGCTCAAAGCGAAATGGCTGGGGGAAAGCAGTCCCTTTCGCCTAGCCTTCTCACGTCCCGGCCTGATGACGTTCAAAGTGGTTACGGATGCCTTTGCTGCCAATAACCAGCCTGTAGGCACGGTTCTCGAACCGCCAGAAGATGATTCCGAAGCGAACTCGCCATGGGCGACGGCCAAAGTACGGAGAGCAACCGCCCTGGGGCCAACGGATCGTCCAGCGACACAGCCAGGGGGACGGTCTGCCACAGCTCAAACTGCGACACAGGGCCAGGCGGTTCTGCGCTTATTGTCTCAAGTTGTATCTTCTCAGGTAGCCGCAGAGCTCGACCAGACAGTTAGTCCGCCGAACGACTGGGCGATTCGCTTATCCGGCTGGGTGCTGGGACAAGTTAAAGGGGAATTGGCCGAACCGATGGTGGACGAAGCACTTGCACTGGCTGGCCACGATTGGGACGCGGTGCATGTGTTCCATCGCGACACCGGCTTGCCCGGCATGAAAGGGTTCGAGCCCGGCCCGACTTTGGTCAGCGACGCGATCGCAGCGACCTTCGCCCAACGTTGGCCCCAGCCCAGCAGCCCGCCGCCGATCAACGCAGCGGCTGAAGTCGGCCAGCGGGTGCTGGATATCGTGCTGGTTGAACCCCAACAGTGGCTGATAGGCCACCATGTGGTGCAGCGCAGCCACGAACGTTGGCCCGGAGGTGCTTACAGCGCGCCCGCTCCAGCACAAATGGTCAGTCGCGCTTATTTGAAAATGGCCGAGGCCCTCGCCTGGAGCGGCCTGCCCATACGCGCTGGTGACAATTTTGTGGAGATCGGCAGTTCACCCGGCGGAGCCTGCCAGCGTTTGCTGGATCTAGGGTTGAAGGTCACGGGCATCGACCCGGCTGAGATGGATCCACTGATTTTAGATCATCCACGTTTTGAACACTGGCGCGCCAAAACCAGCGGAGTTCGTCGCAAGATGTATTCCAAATTTCGTTGGCTGGCTGCCGACGCCAGCGTGGCACCCAAATATACGCTCGACTGCGTGGAAGACATTGTGACTTATAAAACCAATCATATCGCCGGTTTGCTACTGACCATCAAGCTGACCAACTACGAATTGGCGGACAAGATGGACGAACATCTGGCGCGCGTCCGAGGTTGGGGCTACGCTCACGTCGACGTTCGCCAATTGGCGTCCAATCGCCGCGAATGCTGCATCGTCGCCGAGCGTCGCTAGTCGTCGTCACCATCATCGCCGTCAAAATCCGGGTGCAGAGGATCATCGGGGTCGAAAAAGAAATCGCCCAATCCGAGCGGTAGGGCATTGCTTCCCAAGTCGCGACTCTTCCGCTCGGCCAAGGCTTCGAGATTTACGGCGTCTTCGCCCAAACATCGCTCCAATGCTTCGCGCCAGGCTGCATCTTTGCTCAACGGATGCTCGGGATCCTGCGCCAGGCGTTTGAGCGCATAACGCAGTAG
>CAKQNH010000242.1 GCA_934255105.1 uncultured Pirellulaceae bacterium | reverse complement strand
AGTGCTCGTGCCCGCCGTAGAACGGGCACTCTTGCCCGTTTAAGCCGTAGAACGGGCACTCTTGCCCGTTTAAGCCTTAGAACGGGCACTCTTGCACGTTTTATATTTTGATGCGAAAAACGGTTAGGAGTGCCGTTTGATACCCCACAAATCGTTCCTTGCTGCACGAATCGTTCCCCTGCCCGCGCAGCGAGAAGGGTGGTGCTTTGGAAGGATTGGGTGGATTTGCCTGGTGCAAAAATGGTCGTGTCGATTCGACGGGATCGGGTTAACTAATCTCAGTCTGCGAACTCTGCGTTTAAATATGCGACGATGCCTAGCTCGCAAAACTTGACTCATGCCAGGCAAGATGGCATGGGGAAGGGAAGGGAAGGGAAAAAAGAGAGCGGGCGATGGTGGCCGTATCGCCCGCTCAAGACGACTCCCACAAACTTAGCGGGGATTGTGGGGGTCGCTACTAGTATCGATGGCCGGGGGGAGTACGCGGCGCTCCGTCAGGCCAACCGCAATTGTCATTTGGCTCAAGCCCATCATCAGCCGGTGCCACTCATCCAACATTTCAGGCACACCAAATTCTCCGGCCTCGTCGCGGCCCAGCCCACGCTGGCTAACTCGGACCGTCGCATCCAGGTGCAGCAAAGCTTCCAACACCAAGTGATCGCGACGCACCTGCTCGCTCAAGTTGTTGTCGTCATAGATCCACACGTGCGCGGCCATGGCTTCGTCGATCAACCGCATGGCAGCGAATTGAGCTGTAGGAGCCGAAATTGTTAGAGTCTGCGAGCCACAAGTTGCGTAAAACTTAGCCATTGCGAAACCTTCCATGATCAAACGTACCGGGGGAGACCACCAAGCATTCGAGCCTGGCACCGACAGTGAAGCCGTTTCCGACTTGCATTGCCTCAACAGGACTTATCATCGCGAGGTGCAGGACACCTCTGGTCACGCACCAGCCGGGTTCGAAAAAATTGTCGTGAATCAAGTGTTATTTCAAAAGTCTAGGCCGCAAGTTTTGGCGACTTCCGCTCCAGGACCTCACGCTTATTAACTTATTGAGCTTATTAACTTATTGAGTTGCCCAAGCCTGGCGACGTCGCGTATGACAGGGAGCTACTTCGCCGAACGCACTACCATGCGAAAGCCCAAGTCGATGCACAAGGGTTTTTCATCGCGCTGGATGCTCCGCGCGGTTGCTCGAGCCCCTTGAATGGTTAGCGTATTTTGCAGCAACGCATGAAACAGCAGCAGCTCGAAAGCAGCCGAGCGCAGCATATTGACCTGCTCGCGGTAGCCACATACGGCCAGCGCGCCCGTCTGACGCAAGAAGGCTTTGAGCTTGCGGACATCCATCTTCATGGTTTCGCAACTGCCTAAGTAAATGATGCGCTGCGCACAACGCCCCTCTAGTTGTTGCCCCAATTCACTCAAGCTCAGTTGTCGATCGCGACTGCGTCCATCGCCAATCAGGATGCACTCCTGGACACCGTGATAGCCCAAGTAGAGGATCGGATAACGCGAGTAGCGCTTCTGCGTCCACTTGTCCAAGTAATAGAACAGTTCGGCGCGGGTGGCTGCGTCTCGATGCACGAACGATATGCGATTGTCCATCTTGGACAATAGCTCCACGATCGGCCGGAAGCTCAATCCCTGCCGCAGGTCGGAATGCCATTCGCCTTCGATTGCGAAGATGCCGCGTCCCATTTTCGTGCTGCTTACCATCTGCAAAATTGTTTCATACGAAGTTCCTAGGTGCCATCTGCCCCGCCAAGCTTAGGTTATCAGCATAACTTACCGGGCGGAATAAAGTGACCGACAATCGGCTTTCTGAGTAAAGGTTCGCAAGGCAACGCCATTTTGCTGGTTTTCCATCAAATTCGCCATATTCTGCATATTCTACAATCTGACCGATTCCGCTGGAAATTTAACTTGCCGCGCCGAAAATACCTCCAATGGGTAGTTTGTATTAGCCAATTCGTCGTGTCGGCATTGACTTCCACACACGTCACCAACCAGCGGTCGGGTTCTGAAAATAAATAGCTACAACGCAGCAGGCTGCCGCTATACTGTTAGATCGTTCCGAAATTGTTGACTTACATCCTGAGTGGCTCGTGATCTATGAAAATTCCTGCACTCGAACGTGTGGTCCCTTTGTATCAACTCGCGCATTCATCTCAACCCTCGAAGACATGGATGGCAACACACCTACGAATTCAGCCGATGGTGTGGACGACATTCAGCCGCGTCTCCTTCTCGGCGTGGTGCTTAGCGGTATGCATGCTGAGCTTGAACTCTCAACGCGCGCAGGCACAAGTCGTACAGCTACCCAGCGCGCATAGTTTCAGTAGCAGTGGATCGGTACTAGTACCCGATGGCGGATCAGCCATCGTGGGAGGCAGCGGTTATGCACGACAAGGCTCGATGAGCTCCGGCTTTGGTCCTTTTTCAAACCGCGCATTTGGGGGCAGTGCAGGGGGGTCGACGCTTTCGACTTCGGTGCAAATCATCGACCTGGAGGCTTTGGACCAAGCCATCCTAGCCAGCGCCACACCGCGCACGAACGTGGCCGGCCAAACATCTCCAGCGGCGGCGGCGGTTAGACCAGCGGCCACACCAGCCCTCGATGACTCGCAGGGCGCTGGCCAGCCCGCACGGCTTAGCAGTCGCTATCCGGATAGCACCCGCGAGCTTTCGGCTAATAATACGAACCGCGTCGGCGCTGATCCTGGCAAGTGGCAGCGCGTGCTGTCGGGCAGTGGCACACCGACGACAGTCAATGCATCGATGGTAGAGAGCAACGTCCGCTACTATGTTGAACTGGGCGAGCAGGCTGAGCGGTCGGGCAGCATCCAAGCCGCCCGCGTCTACTACCGCTTGGCGCGCCAAGCCATGACGCCAGAATTGGTAGCTCAGTATGAAAATGCTCTGCGCGTCCGCGCCGCAGAGGCCGCCGCCCGCAGCGTCGCTGAACAGGAACAGGCTCGCCGCAAATTCTAACGGCCGTGCATGATCGCCTCAGGTGCAGAGGCGGTGAGTTTGTAAAGCGAGACGGAGCGATGGACGACGCGCCGTCAAGCTGTGAGTAGAGAAGTTGCCCGTGGTTGGCGATGCAGCAACCTTGGACTGCTGCGACTTGTCGTAGCTTTCACGCGTAGCATTGCCGCACGGCGAGTTTGACGGTACGAGTTAGCTTGGAGCTAAAGTCCACCAGCTTGGGATCTAAGCACCTGATGGCATACTCTTCCGAGAAATTATTCCCCACCGTCGAAACCGCTCATGGCCCCTGGTCGTGACCAAAAGCTACGACGAGTCGCAGCAGTCTAAAGAGCAACGCGCAGAAACGTATCTCACGCTAGAGATACTTAGCCAGCTCGTCGCCGCGCGTTGCACGGGCGTCGACCTTGCGTGTGGTCTGTGGATCTTCGATCAAGCCAGCGGCGTGATGCGGCTTGGTCCGCGCGTCGATTACCAAGCTGCCAGTACAACCGAAGTGTTTGTCTTGCAGGCTGGCACCGATGCCATACACGTCCACTGCGGGATTGCTACGAGTGAATGTCGTCCAGGCGAAATTCTCAAAATTGCGGGCCGTGAAGTGGCTGTCATCGCAGACAACGATCAACGGATAACGATCGATCCACGCAGTCGCCGGCAATCGGTCGCACAGCGCCTCCAGCTCGCGACGGCTGGACTGCCCCGCGTGTGGCTCACCACGCACGACCAATATGCCTGGCAGGCTCAAACGCGGCTCGTGCCATTGGTCGGGCAACTGCAGACCGCCGTCGATTTCGGAAGACAGCTCGCGCAGGGCTGGCCCAGAAGCGGCAATGACCAGCTTGGAGCCCTGGTTGAGCCCGCTCCCTGAATAGTCGAGCGTGTCGATTGTAGTGCAAGTAGTGAAGTGCAAATCGCGCCGCCAATCGACGCGCGACAATGCGTGCTGAAAGAAATCCTCAAGCTGCCGTGCATCGGGCGCACCGGCTTGCTCGCCGTCGATGATCCACAGATACTTGGCCAATGACAATTGCCCCTGTCCCAGGATTGCGCTGGCCTGAGTCAACAACTCCTGTGGTCGATCCACTTTGGCATAGGGTGTGTAGCGCTCCGAACCCACCGCCAACAACAGCGGGTGAACGCCGGCCGCATCCACCGCGTGGACTTGTCGCACCCCCGGCAACACGGCCGGTATCATGGGGCCGGTTAGATCGTGAATTAATTCGCCGAACGTCGTGTCCTCCTGAGGTGGTCGACCGACGACTGTCATGGGCCACACTGCGCCGGCGCGATGGTAGACGCGCTTGACGCGCATCACGGGAAAGTCGTGAACGCGGGCGTAGTAACCCAAGTGATCGCCAAACGGCCCCTCCGGCTTCAATTCGCCTGGCACCACATCTCCGACGATGCAAAAGTCGGCATCGGCATAGATGGGGGCTGTATCCGCAGATAGGTGAACGGGAATGCGGTGGCCGGCCAGCGCGCCCGCAAACATCAACTCGCTCATCCCTTCGGGCAGTGGCATCACGGCGCCAATTGTCATAGCCGGTGTTCCACCAACTGTGACGCTCACAGGTAACGATCGCCCCAGTGAAATAGCTCGCGTGTGATGCACGCCTATTCCACGGTGGAGCTGGTAGTGCATCCCACACTCCACTTCGGGAAGATATTCATTGCCGGACAATTGCACTCGATACATCCCTAGATTGCTGGACGATAGCGCTGGTTCGTCGGGCATTTGTGTAAGCACTTGTGGCAGGGTCACAAAAGGTCCACCGTCCTCGGGCCAACACACGATTTTCGGTAGCTCAGAAAGTCGGCACGAGTGTTGCATGACCGCTGCCCGCGCGACGGTGCGTGGCCGCATTCGCCACGCGATTTGCGGAGCATGCAAAAGTTTGAGCGGTGTCCGCCATGCCTCGGCGGGACGCGCCTTCCAACGCACTGCCAAGCTAACGCTCTCGATCGTCTGCCGAAAGATGAACCGCGCACGCTCAAGCGTGCCGAACAGGTTGGTAGCCACTGGAAAGCTGCATCCAATCACATTGCTGAACAGCAGTGCCGGCCCTTGATTGCGATAGACGCGGCGATGGATTTCGGCAATTTCCAGATAAGGATCGACGGGTTGGTCGATCACGATCAGTCGCCCGTTGCGTTGGAGATCGTCCACCAATTGACGCGTGCTGCGGTAGGCCATACTAGAGTGAAAGTCGCTGCATTAGTGGATATCGTAGATGCTCAAGTGGCGGTAATAGACCTCCAAACAATAGAGGTTCAGACACGTGGTATACAAGCGACCACCGGCGGGTCCGAAGGCGTCCAGGTTTGGGGACCAGCTTCCCGCCTCGCGGCCATTCTTTTCTTGCATGGCCGGAATGACGCGGCGCATATCGCGATTCCAAGTTTCCCAGGCGGAGTCTCCCACATGATGCAGGACCTGGGTCGCGTAGTACCAGTAGTAGACGCTGTAACTCTCTTCGTCAAGGCTGGGTGTAGCCGGGAGCAAGTCATCGCGGATGGCTTGCAGCAAGGCCGGATGAGTGCGTGGCCAGCCCAAGTAGATACGACACAGTAGGCCTTCAGCCGTCATACTCAAGCTGGGCGCGTCGCGACCGTCATAGCCATAACGCGACTTATCTTCGTGGCTGACGCTATCCAAAAACTCATTGACCATCTGTAGCTTGTATTCGTCCACTTCTAGTCCGGCCATCTTGCCGGTAATCATAGCCATCACAAACCATCCGGTGACGGACAGATCGGCATCGATCCGCGGTTCGTAACGCCAACCGCGCAGTTTGCTCTGAGACCACGCCGCATATTTCATCGCCCGCTGTGCGGCGACTTTCAACTCCTCGTCGCGGGACATTCCATAGGCTTCGGTGACTGCGATCGTGGCCAAGGCTTGAGCATACATCTGCTGCCGCGACGGCTCGCGAGCGTCGGGAAAGAAGCCATCGCTATTCTGCTTGCGGACCAAGTAGGCCAAACCCAACTTGACGTTGGATATATACTCGCCCTCTAAATGCGTCGATCCGGCCCCGAGAAATGCATTCAGCGCCAGCGCTGTGGCAGCCGTGGCATTCTCGCTGACCCCACCCTGACCGTAAGGCCCCAGCAGACTCCACGAGCCATTGCTCTTCTGCTGCTTAGCCAGCCACTTCAACCCCAGCGCAACGGCTTCTTCGGTCTCTTGCGTTCCGCCGAACTTCGATAACAACGCCTGCTTGAGCACTCCGCTGCGCCCCTTCAGGCCATTGGTAATTCCAAATGGAATATCCAGCGACGCCAACTGTGGGTCCGAACCGAAGTGGTCTTTCAGCTCAGCCAACTCAGGCAAAGCAACCTTCAATAGCTGCCCCGCATCGGGTATGGCGTCCAGCGCGTCGAACTCCGAATCCTCCGGCGGAGTGTCGATAGACGAGTCAACAGCAGAGAGCTCGAAAGGGGCGAGCCCCGCCGCTTCGGAAAAGCCCAGCATGACCGTCAGCGGACCATCGGCGAGCCGGACTAGCGGCGTTGCTGCGAGTATCAAGATGAGGACTAAGTGCACGACGAAGCTAGCCATCCAGGCGGGCAATCGCTGGCGCTGGACGGCTTGCTCTGCCAGTCGTTCGCCGGCCGTTTCGGGCATCGCCGCCAAGCGTCGCTTGCGTCTGCCAGCACGTCCAGGCGAGTTGGCCGGGTTGGACACATTGGAGGCTGGCGCAGTTGGCTGGTTGGGCGGAGACGGAAAAGGAGCTGTCGGCGGTGCTGCCAGCCAAGTCGCTGGAGGAGATGGAGGTACAACGGAATTAAGCAGGTGAGGCGGCGATGATGGTGGAGCAGGGGGGGACCCAAAGGGAAGCGGTGCAGCGGGTGGCGGCGCAGCGGGTGGCGGTGCAGCGGGTGGCGGCGCAGCGGGTGATGCAGTGGATAACGGTGCAGGAGGGGGTGTCGCCTGAGACGGTGAGCCAGCGGCAGTTGGCGGGGTAGCAGGCCAAGCCTTTGGCATCTGGACGAGCGCGGGCGGTGCCGCGGCCTGCGTTCGATCTGAGTTCGCTGACTGACTGGATTTGGACAAAAACTCGCGCCTCTAGTG
>CAKQNH010000241.1 GCA_934255105.1 uncultured Pirellulaceae bacterium | reverse complement strand
CCCTCCCGCGCGCGGGCAGGGGTACGATTCACGTGGCCAGGAATAACTTGTGGGGTATGAAACGGGCAGGAGTGCCCGTTCTACGGAGATTGCAGGTTGACAATACCAATGACAACAATACAGACGGCAATAATACCGGCGCGGAGCGGCGAGCCACATTAAACGGGCAACAGTGACCGAGCTATGAAAAAAGAAAATGATATGCCTGAAAGCAACTTAGATACACTCGAGCCGGAATTGACGGATCGCCTGCGACAATTGACGCATATCGCGCTCGACATGGATGGAACGATTTACAATGGCGATACACTGCTCGATTGCACGCTCCCGTTCCTCGAGCAACTACGTCAACTGGATGTACGCTACTCGTTCGTTACCAACAATCCGTCCAAGGGCGTACCCGACTACTTGAAGAAGCTGCGCGAGATGGGTTTGTCGGCCAGCGCGGATCAGCTCTACACGTCCGCGATGGCCACTATTGATTTGTTGCATCGCGATCACCCGCAGGCACGCCACTTGTTCGTGCTGGGAACGCCGAGCATGCTCAATGAATTCGCTACGGCCGGCTTCACGTTCTCGGCCGATGACCCTGACGATGAGCCCGATGCAGTTGTGATCGGCTTCGACCTGACGCTCGACTACCCCAAAATCTGTCGCGCTGCGTGGTGGATGGCCCAGGGCAAGCTGTGCATTGCGACCAACCCGGATCGCGTTTGCCCCACCGATCAGCGCACGATCTTAGTCGACTGTGGTGCAATTTGTGCGATGCTAGAATCGGCCACAGGGCGAGTGCCAGACAAGGTGATGGGCAAGCCAGACCCGAGTATGCTGCGCGGTATCGTCGACCGCTTTTCGATCAGCACTTCGCAAATCGCCATGGTGGGCGATCGCATATATACAGACATTCTAATGGCCGAGCGCGCCGGGGCGCTAGGCGTGCTGGTGCTGACGGGGGAATGTAGCCGGCAGGATGCTGAACAAGCCGCTCGCGCACCAGACCTAGTCGTGCCGAGCCTGAAAGAGTTCGGCGAACTGCTTGTCGCAGCGAAACACGTGGGATAAGCTTCCAGCATGAGGTAGCCCAAGTCGCCAGACTTGGGACAAACCAAGTGGCTTCCAAAGTCTGGCGACTTCGGCTACCTAGCTTCCAAAGTCTGGCGACTTCGGCTACGACAGTTACTCTTAACACGACGATCAATAAGGACAAGTATATGAATTTCATTGCACGCGGCTGCCTGCTGATCGCAGCGCTTGCCAGCCCTCTCTCGCTCCCGTCGGCCACGGCTCAAAATTCGGCCCAAGACTCAACTGTAAAACCGTTCAAGGGAAAGTGGAACGTTCGCGATCACATTCCATTGAAAGAATTTACGATCCAGAGCCACCGCGGCGCAGGTGAACTGGCTCCAGAGAACACTCTGGAAGCCTTTAAGCTCGGCTGGAAACTGGGAACTATCCCCGAAGCGGATGTACGCACGACCAACGATGGAGTTATCGTAGCCTTTCACGACAGTAACTTTTCACGCGTGGTGCGTGGTATCTCGCCCGAGATGAAAAAGAAAGGGGTGGCCGATGTCTCGTTTGACGAACTCAGCCAGCTCGACGTGGGTGCGTGGCTCGGGGACGAGTTCAAAGGCCGCCGCGTTTCGCGCATGACCGATATCTATGCGCTGATGAAACAACATCCCGAGCGACAACTGTACTTGGATTACAAAGACGCTGACCTGAAGCAATTGGCTGACGAGGTTAAGCAGTATGGTGTCGAGTCGCGAGTAATCCTGGCCTCGTCCAAACATGAACTGCTGAGACAATGGAAAAAGCTGTTGCCTAGCTCGGGAACGCTGCTCTGGATACCTGGTAACGAGAAGCAGAAACGGGCTGCTATGGAAGCAGTCCGCAAGACCGACTTCGATGGCATCACACAGTTGCAAATTCACGTCCGCATGCCTGGGGATGCCACCGACATCCAAGCCGGCGAACCATTCTCACCATCGCGCCAATTTCTGAGCGAAGTCAGTAGCGAGCTGGCCGAACGGGGCATCCTGTTCCAAACGCTCCCTTATGGTGCGAGCGACGCAGTCACTTATGCACAACTGTTGGACGCCGGCCTAGCGTCGTTCGCAACCGACTATCCCAACGTGACCCTAAAAGCTGTGCGCGATTATTACGCAGCGGCTTCAAACAATTCGAAAGAACAGTAGTGAACGCATCCCAGCAATTGACGACCATCGACGCATTGGCGGCAGCGCAAGAAACGCGTGCCTTAGAGATTGGCCGAGGTGCGTTGAGCAATACGGCTGCCTTGTTTCGGCAGTATTTTAATGGTCAGTCGGCGGTCGTCGTCGCAGATTCCAACACCTTGGCTGCGGCGGGGCAAACGGTACTGGAATCGCTTCGCGCGGCTGGAGTGTCGACCCTCGAGCCTTTTGTTTTCACCGACGATGATCTATATGCCGAACATCGATTCGCCCAACGGCTGGAAGAGTCGCTGCGCAGCCATGCCGGCATACCTATCGCCGTCGGCGCGGGCACGATCAACGATCTGGTTAAATTAGCCACACACCGTTGCGGCAGGCAGTATCTGTGCGTTGCTACGGCCGCTTCGATGGATGGCTACACCGCCTACGGTGCATCGATCACCTACGAGGGTTCCAAGCAAACCTTTGACTGCCCGGCACCAATTGGCGTCATCGCCGACCTAGATGTGATAGCCGCCGCTCCCGCGGAGATGACAGCCTGGGGTTACGCAGATTTGTTAGCTAAAGTTACGGCTGGTGCGGACTGGATCGTGGCGGACCTGTTAGGCGTTGAACCGATTGTCGAACTGCCATGGAACATTGTGCAGGGAGGCTTGCGCCAGGCAGTTGGCGATCCAGCAGGTATCGCTGCGGGCGACCCCGCGGCCTTGGCAGGCTTGGTGGAAGGCCTGATGCTTGGGGGATTCGCCATGCAAGCCATGCGGTCCAGCCGCCCCGCTTCAGGTGCCGAACATCAATTCAGTCACCTATGGGACATGCAGCACCATACGCACCATGGGCAAGCCCCATCCCACGGACAAAAAGTAGGGGTGGCCACCGTGGCTGTGACGGCGCTATATGAACAGTTGCTAGCCTGTCCGACGATACCCATTGCGCCCAGCCAAGCGGCTGCCCAGTGGCCTACGGAAAATGAGCAAGCCCAGGCCATTGACGAACTGTTCGACGACCCTACCTTGCGAGATTTGGCTACCCGAGAGACGCAAGCCAAAGCCATCGACCGCGACGCGCTATTGCTTCAGTTAACACAGCTTGAGCAGCGCTGGCCTGAGTTGTGCGAGCGGCTGCGCAAGCAGCTCATTCCGCTGCAGCAACTGCGCGATATGCTGGCCAAGGTCGGCGCGCCCATCGCCCCACAGCAGATTGGCATCACTGCTGAGCGGCTGAGGCGGAGTTTTCGGCAGGCGCAAATGATTCGTCGGCGGTTCACCATTCTCGATCTCGCCCTGCGGCTCGGCACGCTCGACCAGTGGTCCAGCCGAGTATAATAGTATTCCACTGCGAGCAGAATCATTCGTTAGACCGCGTGGGCATCGCCCCGCGCGTCCCCGCTCATAATCATTCATTAGACCGCGTGGGCATCGCCCCGCGCGTCACCGCCTAGCACCGCGCGGCCCGTTGGCACGCGACTTAACGATATAGGCTCAGATTCAACCTCGAGAGGATCCAGTCCATGTTCCATCGCCGTAGCTTCTTGGGTGTCATTCCAATCAGCGCCTTGGCCATCACCGCCGTCGGCAGTCCTCGCCCAGTTCTCGCTCAAGAGCCCGCTGACAATAACCAACTCATCGCCAGCCCTCCCGTAGTTCAGAATCCTCGTCCCAACAGCTTCGGTGTGGGTATCGCGGTCAGCGGACTAGCGACCGCCTGGGTGGAGTACGGTTTCGCCGAAGATGACTTGCGCTACACGGCTCGGGCCAGCCACCACGGCTTGATCCAAGCGGACGACCAAGCGCTGTACATCCGCGTCAATCATGCAGAAGCTCTCCCCACGGACCGGCCCGTGTACTATCGAGTCGTAGTGCAGGGACTGCGGTACATCTCTGCATACAAGTTGGAACGCGGCGAACCACAGGCGACTCCCACGTTTGCTCTGCGACTGCCGAGTCCGCAAGCCAAACAACTGCGCGTGGTATCCATTAACGATACTCATGAGAACATGGCCACGATTCTCAAACTGCATGAAGAGATCGAGAAGCTCGATCCCGATTTGTTGGTCTGGAATGGAGACACCTGTAACGACTTCAATCAGCCGAAGGCAACTGAACAGATCCTGCTGAATCCCGCTCAGAATCTGGGGCTGAGCTGGGCCAGCACACGGCCGCTATTGTTCTCCAATGGCAATCACGACGTCCGCGGCCAGCGCGCCCGCGAAGTCATCAAATCCTTTGCAGGTTGTCCCGAGTCGCAGGAACTACCCTACAATCAAGCCTTGCGATTCGGTCCGCTGGCTATCATCACTCTGGACAGTGGTGAAGACAAACCCGACCACCATCCGGTTTTTGCGGGCACCGCCGCCTACGAACCCTATCGAGAGCGGCAAGCTGCTTGGCTAAAGCAAGTTGTCGCGCAGCCGGAGATTGCTGCGGCACCGATGAAGATCGCTACGGTCCATATCCCGTTGCGCGGACTCGAAGGCCATCCCGATGGTACGACTCTTGAAGGCTTCGCATATTACAGCGGTTTCGGTGCCAAGCTGTGGTTGCCAACGCTCAAGGAAGCGGGCTTTAAGGCAATCCTATCGGGCCACATGCACGCCGATCGACTCGACGGCCCCACGGACGATATGCCCGTACTGCAATTCGTCGGCGGTGGCCCCAAGCCCGAACAGGCCACGCTGACAGTGATCGAGACCAACCAGACGGACGCCGGTGCCGAACTGGATATTCGCATTGTCGATTTGGACGGAAAGGTGCTGCACCAGAAGCAATGGACCGCTTAGCATCGTGCGGCCTTTTATTGTCGTCTTTCACTCACTGGCTATGAATTTATAGGATCGCAAAGCCCCAAGGGTAGCGGAAGCGGGTTGGCGCATACGGTGGTTCGCCAAAGCCCCACCTGTTGACCAATTCGCCTTGTGCATCGCGGCCTCTACTCCGGCTCGGCGTTAGACGATTTCAATCAATCCGCAGGTGTTTCATCGCTGGGGTAGGTGATGCTTGTCCCATCTACCTTGGCCATCGGTGACAGTTTGTGTTCCTTGGCGCTGGTCAAGCTCATGATGTCGCGCACCTCATAGCCGCGCACGATCAAGGCGTCGGCGATCAGCGAGCGGTGACAGCGCCAGGGGACCGCTTCCGCACACATAATCGCCGCGGGCTTCTCTCGCGCCAGCTCCATCAACTGCTCGAGCGCCTCCGAGAACTCCGGCGTCTGCATGTAGTCGGCGTAGCCGCGGAAGGATTTGTTTCGCCAAGCGGCATTGGGCGAATTGGGCCGCGCATGCCGCAGGCCACCTAGTGCCTTGATGTGGCGATAGTTGAGCCGCCGGTTGTGCAGCGACTTCGATAATGCGTCGCGATTGAACTGTGGATTATGTCGCGAGCGAGGAACGGTGCGGACATCGACCAAGCGCTGTACACCGAATTTGCGCAACAGTGCCACCAACTCCTCCAGGCTTCTGGTGGAATGTCCGATCGTGAACACAAGTGGCTTTTTTCGTGGCACAAATATATACTCGCTATTGCCTTTCCCTTTATATTCTAGGTGCCACCGATGCCCGACCAAACAGTAGAGACACAGCCACGACGTAAAGCCACGATAATTTTCTGGGCCGGCCTGGCGGTGCGGCTAGCCCTTGCAGCAGCATTTCTTTCCGCCGTGGCTGACCGCTTTGGGCTGTGGGGGCCGCCGGGGAGCGCCGGCGTGGCCTGGGGCAGCATTGAAAAATACGAAAGTTACGTCGGGGTGCTCAGTTGGTTTGCCCCCGCCAGCTTCGTTCCCGTGCTGGGATGGATCGCAACAATTGCCGAGATCACTATCGCTATCGGATTGTTGATCGGCTGGCAACTCCGCTGGTTCGCATTGGCCGCCAGCCTACTGCTGCTCTCGTTCGCAGGGGCCATGTTCGGAGCATTAGGCCCTAAACCACCACTGGACTACTCCGTACTCTCAGCCGCAACAGCAGCATTTCTGCTTTTCGCGGTGGATACTACCAAATATGGCAATCACTAAGAAGGCGAACTACGTGTTAAGTGATTTTCCACTGATACGAGATGCCGCAGGATGAATCGACGAACAGGAGGGGAGTTGTAATCGGTCCCTATTTTCAAATCGATGCTATGCATCGGCAGATACTTGCTTTTCGGAGCTGAAGCTAAGATACTAAGGTTAGAACTGACCGCTCAATCTCAGCCAAAAGTTTTTTAGATCGAGATTCCGAGTCCTGAAGTCACCACTGGGCCAGCTAACGTCGACTCGATCTAATATTGTTACGCTCTTGAATAAAGAATAAACGCTCGGAGTTCATTGATGAGTCTGCCGATTTCGACGATGACGACAGCTGAAAAGCTAGATGCCATGGAGCAATTGTGGACTTCATTGCAAATGCAGCACGACGCTCCTACCCCGCCGGAATGGCATGGCCAGGTTCTAGCGGAACGTCAAAGGCGCATCGATGAGGGAGAAGCTACATTCTCCAGCCTTGACGATGTCCGGCGACGTTTAGAAAATCGCAACCCGTGAATGTCCAGGTGTCGGTCGATGCGGAACGAGATCTTTCGGATGGTCTCGCGTTTTACGGCAAAAGCGGTACCCGAATTGGCGACCACTTCCGCAACTCTATTCTCGCTGACCTCCAGTCATTTTCTCTACTAGGCGGAGGCCATTCCAAGCGTTTTGGGTACTACTGCATGGCCGCAAAACGATTTCCATACGCTGTGTACTATTTGTGTGACGGAGCAACTGTATCTGTTGTTGCCGTCCTGGATGAGAGACGCGACCCTACTTGGATTCAACACCGACTCAGTCGCGAATAAACACGAGAGGAAGCTGCGGTCGGTTGCAACTTGATGGTCTATCACGACTCGAAATCTGTATTCCATCA
>CAKQNH010000240.1 GCA_934255105.1 uncultured Pirellulaceae bacterium | reverse complement strand
GGTTTGGCTCGTGTGCGATTTTGGGAACGACAGCACAGTTGATTATTGCGGCGGTGTGTTGAGGCTCAACGACTATCTTACTACGCGCCGAAGCGCAGTGATAAGGAACGACCAACCATTCCAGTTGCGGGAAAAACAGCACTGGAGAGTATGCGGGCGCTTAACCTGAATGCGGGAGATTCATTGTTTGTTGCCGGAGCCTCCGGTGCGATTGGCACTCTAGTAATCCAGTTGGCGGCGGCTCGCGGTATCAGGGTCATTGGGTCAGCATCCCAGAAAAATCACGAGTATATGCGCTCGCTCGGCGCTGAAGAGGCAGTGGATTACTCCACCCCGGACTGGAAGCAGCAAGTCAAACAATGGATGCCGCAAGGCGTGTCCGCTTCATTGGCCACCCAACCCGGCACAGCGGACGATAGCATTGATGTGGTCAAAGATGGCGGTACCGTCGTCACCGTCTCCGGTGATACGGTTCCATCCAGAAGAAACATCAAGGTCTTTCAATTCGAGCACCATCAGGAAACACAGCAGGCTGTCGCTGAGTTGGTTTCCGACATTGCTGAAGGACGAGTGCGATTAGTTCTCGAACATATCTATCCGTTCAAACAGGCCTTAGCCGCTCTGCAGAAGACACAGACAAGGCATGCGAGAGGAAAGCTCGTGGTTTGTTTAGATAGTGTTTAGTCATTGGCATTGTCTGGCCTGCCATGAACTAGCGACAGAGCAGGCCCCACGTTAATTCTCTGAGCACGACAACGCATCACCCTCGGGGAACGCTCACTGCTCTTGGCAGTGGCTGAGGGCCATCAAACTGAACACCGTGGCCAAGTTCGGATCGGCCTCCATCCAACGCGAATTGGAGTTCGTCCAGGACCCGTCGGCGGCTTGCAGTTTGCCTAAGTGCTCGACCAGTTCAGCTCGCCAATCGTGCTCCTCGCCTGCCGCGTCAGTGAAATCATCTAGCTCGGCTACATCCAGCGCTTTGGCGAACAGATGATAGTAGTAATACAGGCCAGCATCTCCCAGGCCGGGGTTAGAATCCAGCGTGTAGTGCTTCTTGATCCAAGTGAGGGCTGCGTCGACGCGTGGATCGTCGGGCTCGAGTCCAGCGTATAACATGCTTTTAAGCCCCGCATAGGTCATCGAGCCATAGCTCCGCAGGCCGCCATCGGGCGTTTCTCCGGCTGGTGAGACGCCACCATCGGAGACCGTATAGTAGAACCCTCCATCGTTGATCTTGGCTGCCTCCGGACTGGTGTTATGTGGCGATTCTAGGTTCTGGCATCGCGAGATGAAAATCAGTGCCTTGGCAATCGCCTCGTCGTTGTCGCTGTCCTTCATACTACTCAACGCATCGACTAGAAAGGCGGTATTGGATAAGTCTGGACGCGATTTACCGCCGTAGCCGGCACCCCCATACGCTGAGTCGGAAGGATCGAGACCATCGGCCTCGTCGAACTGCTCACCCTTCAAGAACTTTGCTGCTTTGGCCAAAATTGCATCGTACTGGCCATTGCTATTGGCGACTTGCAAGCACTGTACAGCAACGCACGTTTCGTACATCTTCAGTCGCGAATCGGGAGCATGTATACCCCCATCCTCGCGAGCCGCACCGGCCACTAGCTTAACAGCGTTGGCCAACATTGGGTCGCTCAGTGGGACGCCGTTTTGGATCAGCGCTGTGCCTGCCAAGGCAGTGACACCAATGCCGATCTTTGGGCTAAACGCTCCATCGTTGGTTTGCCCTCGCGTTCGCAAGTACGCAATGGCTTTGCTGACAATCCTGTCGCGGTCTGCATTGAGCTGGGCTGGAGCTTGAGCTGCGACTTGTGATGGGAGCCAAGTGCTAAAGGCTGTAGCAGACCATACAGTACAGGCCAGCAGGAGCCCGCACATGGTTTTTCGAAATTGACAAGCTTTCATCGTTCATCTCTCCAAGAGACTTAGTTGGAAACGGGCTGGCTAATACAGAAACGGCTTTGAATGCGATGTTTGCCGAGCAGTCGAGTGTTTACTGAGGTAAGACCTCCAGCGTAGCTGCGTAGCTCATCCTTCGGCCCTGCGCTTGCGAGATCTGTGCCTGGTCGTCTTCTACGCTGGTCTCCAGCCAGTACATGCCTGGTTCGGGCCAAGTGACAGAGAATTTACCGTCCGCATCGGTGGTCACTTGCATTTCGTCTTGCGCATTGCGGTAGCGAGTTTCGCCGCGGACGACTTCAATCTCCAAGCCTGGCTTGGGCTGCCCGTTGACCAATAACTGAAATGTGGCCTGTTCACCAGCGTAGAGATCGTTGGGATGTGTGACGGGGACGAGTTCGATCCCTTTGCCGGTTGGTTGCAGCGCTGCTTCGGTCGGCCCACCATTAGTGACGAAGGTCTCAATGCGACCCAAGCTTTCTGTGACTTTCAACTCGCTCGCATTTGCGGGTACTTGCTGCTCAAACGTTACTAGGTTGCCACGAAAGCGACGAGCCTGGCCATCCTCCTGCCAACTAGCGAACAGACCCTCGTGGACCACGGCGATGCGGTAGGTACCAGTCTGTGTTAAAGGCAAATCAAATACGCTGCGGTACTTGCCCACCAACTGGTTTTGCGATTCAACCGCCTGACCATCGGGTGCTGTGATTACCAAACCTTCGAGCGGCAGCGGGAAGTGATTGAAGTAGAACAGATCATTCGAGACTGCCGCATCGACTGTGACCCAGGGGTCATTACCAGAAAGCACGGTCTGCGATGGTCTGAGCCACACCTTGTGCGCGTGGCTTACCTGTGGAATGAACAGTCCAAATACCAACAAGGGAAGTAAAATCTTCTTCATAATAATTCTCCAAAGGAAAACACTGGCAGTAGGTTTGAAAGGTAGTGACGTCACGTTGTGGTCGACGACGATAACTAGGGTGTTAGGGTCAAGCTAATTTCGCCCAGTTCACTTAGGCCAGCAGCGGTAGCGGTAGATACTTTAGTGGGTGGCCAAGTGAAGGGGAGTTGGATCAATTCGCGACCGCCGACTTCGCGCGCCGCTTCGACGACTAACTCGTACTCGCCGGGCGCGAGTTTGGCGAGTCGCTCATCGTCGCCAGAGAATTTCAGCGAATGCTTGCCGGCCGGGCGAGTGGCCCCGGACACACCGTCGATAGGCAGTTCCAAACTGCGTCCGGAACGCCGCCACCACTGCCGCAGGTCGGGCAACCACTTAGTCCCTTCGCCTTCGGGGCCGTCACTCATTTGATACCACACGCTTAGATTCGCAGCGACTTCTCGCTCTTTGTTCTGAATCCAAACCGCAACGTAGGGGCGATGGTACTCGGAGACATTTAGGCGTGGGATCTCCACGCTTGCCTCCAACTTAGCAGAGCTACTTTGAGCATAGGCAACGGCACACAGGGCGATACTCGACAGTGCCAGCGATGGCAGGATCTGCGTGCGATATTTGATGGGTTTCATCGAAGGAAACTCACTTTCCATAAAACAGGTCAATGGATTAAAAAGATAATCAACAGCCACGGCGCAATCAGCCCCAAGCCAACCAGCGGCCAGGTCCATCGACGATGCTTGGCGCGTTCGTAAAGCAGCAATAGTCCAGTGACACAAAACACCAACGTGGCGATGGCGAACACGTCTAGGAACCAGCTCCAAGCGGTTCCCGTGTGTCGCCCTTTGTGCAAGTCATTGAAAAAGGCAACCCAGCCGCGGCTGGCGGATTCGAACTCTACAACGCCGCTGTTGCGATCGATGGCCAACCACGTGTCTGCACCGGGGGCCGGCATTGACAGATATATTTCGTCTGTGGACCAGTCCGCCTGGCGTCCCCCGGCGCGAACTGAGAATTGCTCTGCCAGCCAATCAGCCAACTGGGACGGCAACATGGCTGAACCTTGCTGCTCCCTATCAGCCAGCTCCCGCTGTAGTGGCGCTGGCAGCTCGGCCGTGCGGCTGACGATCACCGGCTTGGTTTCAATTTGGGATGCATGATTGAGCGTAATGCCCGTAATGGCAAACAGTACCATGCCCACGAGGCTGATCGCTGAGCTCATCCAATGCGAGTGGATGAGCAAACGCAGCCAGCCCGAGCGTCGGCGGCGTTTACGAACCGGCGGCCTGGCGGGTGTTTGCTCTAAATGGGAGATTTGCGTCACGTACCTTGCCTTAAGAAATTGGACCACGTCCGGAGAAAGTCTTCCGAGTCGGGATCCGCGTGGCTGGCTAGGGCGCAAGTGAGAAACTGAGCGCGTGGCTTGCTGCGTTTGGATTTTATATTGAGAATCAACAATGTAGGATACTTGTCGGTTTGACTTGTTTCAAGGGGGGCCACTCTTGATCATCATCTGCACGATCAAACTGCTACGCAGACGGGAGCGTCGCCAGCGTGATTCAAACCGAACCGGCCGACAGCCAAATGGACCTAGTTGTGACCGTTAGCCTGCATGGGCATAGAGCATTGCTTAAGCGTGCACAGAAGTCGGCGGCGAGTTGGTAGAGACGAGCTCAAGATAGTGGGCGGCCAGCGACGCCGTGTCCGGATACTCGGATGTCGAGAACCGGCTGACAATTTGCCCGTCTTTGAGAACGACTACATAGTCAGCCCAGATAGCGACGCTTGGCTCATGGGTGACCGTGACAATCGTCCTGTTTTGGTCCTCCGAGATCTTGCGTAGCAATCTACAAATCGCTTCACCGTTCTGGGAATCGAGACTGCCAGTGGGTTCGTCAGCTAGAATCAGTGCCGGTTCGTTAATCAAAGCGCGGGCAATTGCGACGCGCTGTTGTTCACCTCCACTGAGTGCATCGGGACGGTGGGAGCGACGGTCCGCTATGCCCAGATATTGCAGCAGTTCGGTGACTCGCTGCGGTTCGCATTTGCGTCCGGCAGAAAGCAGCGGTAGGAGGATGTTGTCCTCAGCGGAAAGTGCCGGCACTAGATTGAAGGATTGAAAAACGAGTCCGATATTGTCGCGGCGGAAACGCGTTAACGTCGCATCCCGCATCGCAAACAAGTCGTTGCCTTCGACGAATATCTCTCCAGCATCGGGGCGAGTTAACCCCGCAATCAGATGCAACAGAGTGCTTTTACCTGATCCGCTCGCACCCATAATTGCCAGTGAAGTACCACCATCAATGGATAGATTTACGTCCCGCAGAGCAGAGACTTGCCGAACGCCCTGCCGAAACGTTTTGGTTAAATTGCAAATTCTTAAGATAGGGTCGCTGTTCGCCATGTTTTAGTTTCTCACTGGATTGCTTGAGGGGATTAGCGGATAGGCGTCTATTCAGGGAGTGATACGACTTCACCGCCTGATCTTGTCCACATAGCGTGCCAAGTCACTCGATCGATGGAGTCAGAGACAAAGTGAACACTGCCATCGGCATAGCACGCTTCGACACCGCCGGTGTGATTGCTGCGCGCGGCGGTAGCTTTTGATGAGCCTCTCACCAAGTCGGGAACAGGAGCATTGGGTACTAGGCGGCCATTCATTACTGGACCATCAGGCGAACAACCGCGCAGCCAGAACATCAACCGACTCGCATTCCAGCTAGGTATACTGGGGAGCATGGCGGTGAGATCACCAGCATCGGCGAGCGCAAGCAGAGCAGCCGATGGCGACGTTGCGCCGCGTAGGTGTTGAACTTCTGTGCGTGTCGGTGTCACAGAACTGGGCGTCGTGACAGATCCCCGCAGCGACTCAGTAAACGCGAGAGTGTTGCTCGTCCCATCTGTGAGCGACGCGAAACGGTTCTTCGAGTCAACCCAGCACAATCCATCCGCTGCCCCGAAGCTAGGGTGAAACTGTCCATCCATCCCGCTGCCTTGGTTCATCGCATAATTGGCACCTGCAACTGGAATAATCGCGCCTGAAGGGAGTGTCAAATTATGAACTGGCGTCTCGCCATCACTGGGGCAGTAGAAAAACGGGACTGGTGTTGCCGCTGCAGCGCGAAGGCCTATAGGCAAGTCGGCCCTACCCGGATGTCCCATGTAAATGCTGAAGTCAACCAGGTTGAACAAATTCTGCTGTTCGCTAAACGGGAGCAGTTTGGCTATCGGTGAATAATCGTTTGGATAGCCGCCGGGATAAGACCAACCTGCGTTAGGAAGCATCTCCTGGTAGGTCAACGCATAATTGTGCATGGCCAATCCTAGTTGCTTTAGGTTATTGCTGCACTGCATGCGCCGGGCAGCCTCGCGAGCCGCTTGTACTGCCGGCAGCAGCAGCCCAACCAGCACTCCGATGATGGCAATCACCACCAGCAATTCGACCAGAGTAAAAGCTCGCGACTTTAGATGTGGACGGGTAGATGACATAGGTAAAGAATCTTTCGTTCTAGTTTGCGAGGTAAGGAAATTACAGTGAGTCCGCAGCATGCAGCAGAAGCGTCAGCGGTTTTGATTGCCCGATCATTAGGGCTGGCGCACAGGCGCTGAGAACGCCCAGCAGCACAGTCATGGAGACTCCAAGCAGGATGGGCAGAGCAGGAATCACCAAAGGAGGATGCAGTCCGCCAAAAAAACTGATGTATTGCGCCAGACCGCAGCCGCACCAGCCAGCCATAATGCCGAAGAGAATGCTTAATATGGAGGCGACGGTGGCGAGCAATGCTCCCTCGACTAAAATCGATCGCGTTAGCTGTCCTTGATCGATGCCGATCGCGCGCATCACGCCGTATTCCCAACGCCGCGCTCTGACGGAGGCGAGCATGATATTGAGCACACCCAAAGATGCAATCACCAAGGCGAGCAGCGGCACTTGACTCACGATCCACAACCATCGGCGCGCAATACTGCGCAGTTGTTCACGAATGCTCTGCACAGTAATCACCCGCGACTCCCCTGTAGCAATCGAGTTTGCTTCAGCGGAGTCGCTCGCACCTGAATCTGTGGAAGGACCGGCGACATGTTTTGTTGTCAGGGCCTTCAAGTCGGCAGCGATGCGCTCAGGCTCAGCACCGGCGCGGTCAAAGTTGAACCACACGTGCGTAGCCAACGGTAGATTGAAGTCGTTTGCGACGTTTTCATAGCTTGCGAAGATTAAGGCCGCCGCGCGATGTGTTCGGGGTCTCAGCCCAGTTGTCTTAGTTTGCCAATGCCAGCC
>CAKQNH010000239.1 GCA_934255105.1 uncultured Pirellulaceae bacterium | reverse complement strand
ACCCAAAACAACGCGGGGGCCTGGGGCGCTCCGGCGATCAACGACAGCCAGCGCAGCCGTGATGAAGTCAACCGAACCGCTGACAATCGCTTCCAAAACCAAAATGGCGACACTGCCGGCGGAAATTACCCGCAAAGCACGTATCCACAAAACACGTATCCACAGAGCACGTATCCACAGAGCACGCTGCCGCCGAGCTACGACCCAAGGACGCCCCCCTCCCTGGATTCATCGAACATGACCAGCATCCCCAACCGGCAAACGCCCAACATCGGTTTCGGCGCAAACCCCAATGGCCAAAATCCAGGAAAATTTGGACTCTCCACGCCGGGCTTTGATAATTTCTCGGGACAGGGACAGGGGAGCCAGAATGTTCAAGGCGGGCAGTACGGACAGAATTACGGCGGCGGGCAGTATGCCAATAGCCAATACGGTAGCGGTAACGGACAACGCCCAAGTGGCTACGATGGCTTCGACCGAGTCGCTTCCACCAACACGAACGTCCCCCCCCCACAGCAGCCGCTACCCAAAACACCGGCAGCCGACACTAGCCCTGGGGATACAGCCATCCCCCCGGCTAAAAACATCAGCAGCTCGAAGACCGGTGAGAATATTTTGTCGGTCTTCTTCCTGTTTTCGCTGGTGGTCAATTTCTACCTGGGGATGCTCATCCGCAAGTTGCTGACACGCTACCGTGCGCTGCTAGCCAACATGCGCGGGCAAACGTCCCCCACCGCCTTTAGTTCGTAAAGACCTCATTCCGTGATGCCGCGGAATGGGTTAAAGCGTTGATAGTTCAAATGCCGGTAGAGTTCGTGGCGCTGCAACAATTCAGCATGGGTTCCAGTGTCAACGACCGAGTGCTCGTGCAGTATGATCAATAGGTCGCAGTTCCGCAGAGTCAACAAGCGTTGTGGCAGGACGATGGTAAACGCGCTCGGGCTGACCAGACCGCGCATGGCATCATAGGTCTGTTGCTCAATAGCCGCATCGAAGTGCGAACTCGGTTCCTCTATGACGTAGATCGACGCTTTGGTTAAAGCGGCCCTGGCCAGCGCCATGCGAAACGCCGCATCGCCGAACAATCGATCGTCACCCGGAGAGATAAGCGTAGCCAGCCCGTCGGGCAAGTGGTTGACCAGTTCATCCAGGCGGGCCAGTGTCAGCGCTTCGCTGACCTCGCGGCCATTTTTCCTTGCAACGGGCTGCTGCAGATTGTCAATCACCGATCCGGCTACCAAGGCTCCATCGTTGGCTACCCAGTGCGAGCAGTTGGCCAGATCTTGGGGCGTCAGATCCCCAACGCTCACACCGTCGAACAGCAGGCGACCACTCACTGGTCGGCCAAACCCCATCAGCAACTCAACCAGTGCGTGCGACTGCAAGCTGCCGCTGGCCAGTACACCGATCAGCATATTTGGCTGGAACACCACCGATACATCCTCCAGCAGCTTGCGGCCATTGCTATCCTGCACCGTCACGTGTTCCAGTTCGACTTGGCGGCTAACACCCTCGATAGGCTTGAGCGACTGACCATCGAACTCTTCAACGGGTAGAGCTAAAAACCGCGCCAACTCATCGGCCGCAGAGTCGACCGTGCGCAGATCGTGCCAGCCACGCACCAACCGTTGCACGCTGACCGTGGCGGCAGCCAAACACAGCGTAAAGGCCAGCGCCGAAGGAACGGAGAAGTTCGCTTCGCTGCGCAATACTTGCACGGCGATGACGAACAGAAACAGGCAGGCCAATCCGCCCAGCACCAACAATAGGGCAGGGGTCTTCCACGTCGAACTGCTCAGGCTGCGAACTGCGTCCTGGCGATAGTGAGCCAACTGATCCTCAAACCGCTTTTCTATCGCCGCACCATCGTGCACCGACTCTAGCAACGGACCCTTAAGGCTTAGAGACACCAAGGCCTCTCGATGCTGTGTCGCTCGCTCGCGAACAACCGGAAGGTTGGTTCGGCGCAGACGATCGAGTGCCCGGAAGCACAATACCACCAACCCCACGGCAGTCAAAGTTAGCAACGCCAGAATCGGCTGAATCAATAGTGCAATCAACACGCACAGGACCAACTGGACCGCATGACGCGGGTAGACTCGCCACCAACGGCTGAGCACACCTCGCACGCGTGGCAGATGGTAGTCTAAACAATCGATCAATGCCGTCTGCTGAGCCGATAGCGTGCGCACCATCGCTAGTCCTTTGGCCTGCTTTTTCAGGCGGACAAACATTGCTACCTCAAAGTCGACGGCCGAGCGCTGTAGCATGCGATAATACGCCAACAGCGTTATCGACAATAGCAACAGCAACACCAGCGCCACCAACAACAGCGCACTGACACGCCCCAAGGGAGACAGGTCGCCAGGAAGCATGCTGTTGAAGTCAGGCAACCAAGGAGATAATCGCCAAGCTGCCCCGCTGAGACCATCCACGCTCTGGCCGGGCGAATGTGCGGCAATGAGCGTAGCGGTAACGCAACCCAGCAGCAGCGCCAACAACGGTACCCCCAGCGCAACTAGGCTTCCCAGTATCGTCAAACCCAGTTGGCCAGAAGGGGCAACGCGCTTCAGTAAACCGTCTAATGATTTTGAAACCAACGTACCACCCTCCCAGGAATTCGAACGAACAGCAGCCTCCAGTTTAATCACAACTGGGACTCTCCGGGGATTCGGCGGCTACTTCCGCGCGCAACCGCGTCAAACTACGCTGCAGCTCGCTCCACTCCGGCATCCGCTGGCTGACAAACTCCAAGTGGCCGATAGCCGCGCGGGCTTGCCGCAATGCAGCATACGCATCAGCCAACCCCAAATGGGCTTCGATACAGTCGGCCTGCTTGCTCAACGCCGCCTGATACGCCACGATTGCCTCTGCAGGCGCGTCACGGATCAGGAGATTTGCCAGCGCCAAATCATATGTGGGCAATTCCCTTTCCAAGGCACTGGCCATTTTAAAATGGGCCTTCGCCTCTTCGAAATTGCTACCTGCCAGCAGCAATGCCAAGGTAGCATGCGCGTTGGGGGAGGACGGGTCGTGCTGGACCGCCGCCCGACAGGCTTCTATGGCGGCGGATGTTCTCCCCTGTCCGCCGAGCGCACACGCTAGATTCAACAGCCCTGTAGGCGAATGGGGCTCGCGCCGCAGCACCTCTCGGCACTCTTGCTCGGCCGCTTCAAACTCCGCCGTGTTGACCAAACAAGCAGCCAAACAGACTCGCGCCGCCACATTGTCCGGCCGAGTAATCAAAGCGCTTTTTAAGTAAGGCATGGCCTCAAAAAACCTGCCCTGAGCGAACTCCAAATTGCCCCAGTTCAGAATGGCCAAGTAGTCGTGGGCCTTGAGCTTCAGGGCGCGCTGTAGCTGCGATTCCGCCTGTGCATAGTCCCCCGTTTCGATCAGAGCCCCCGCAAAGCTGGCCGCGATTCCAACATTGCGAGGGTTGATCTCGGCGGCTCGTGCGAAGGCTTCCACGGCCTGTTGGTGCCGCTGTTGTTCTGCCAGCACAATGCCGTAGTTGGTCCACGCCTTCCAACTGTGCGGCGCCACGTGGACGGTCTGCTCCCAAAGGGCCTCGGTCGAACGATAGTCGTAATTGCGGCCAATGGTGGCTGCCATCAGTAGCCCAGCCACGGCAAGTACAGCACAGGCAGCGACCGCGCGCTTCAGCTTGAAACCTAGCGCCAGTCTGTCGATCAGTACGGTAGCGGTTATGACCAGCAGCGTTATCAAACCAGCCAGTGGCAAGTACATTCGATGCTCAAACGCTAAGTCTTTTATCGGCACAATGCTCGACGTTGGCGCCAGCACGATGAAGAACCCACCCGCTACCCAGCCAATGCGCGGCCAGCGAAAGCTGGCAAACACAGTGGCACTCGCCAGGGCAACGATGGCAATCGCGGACGGGACAAGCCGCCTCCACTGCGTCTCCACCGGCCATTGATAGAGAAAGCACTGATCCACAGGCCACAGCGTCAGCCGCAGGTAGTGCATCAGCACCGCCGTCTGATTCCACAAATAGACCATCGGGGTCAGCCCAGCCACGCTGACCAGCGCACCACCAGTGTAGTCCGTGGTGTCGTGCAGCATCGCCCACACCAACACACCCCATGTCGCGAACAACCCACAGTAGTATGGCCAGCGCTGCTTGCACAACACGCGCCAACTCGCAGCCACAAACACGCGGTCGTACCACAGGACCATGACAGGCGCAGTTACCATCACCTCTTTGCAACCCATGCCCACCGCACACGCCAGCAGCGACAGAGTCATCCATCCCCAACCAGACTTGGCCCTGGCTCCTCGCGCAAAGAAATACAACGTCGAGAGATAGGCCAATCCCATCAACGATTCCAACCTCTGGACGACATAGGTCACCGACTGAGTCTGCAAGGGATGCAGCAACCAAAGCAGCGCAATCGTCCAAGCAATCCATGTGGCCTGCTGGCTCAGCAGGCGACCGCTGCGCGTGCTCGTTGATAACTGGCTAAGCGTCAGCCTGATCAGCCCAAACAGTATCAGACCACTGGCAATATGGATGGCCACATTCAGTGCGTGGTATCCCCACACTTCATAACCATGCACCGCATAGTTCAGCGCAAAGGTAAGCATGGCAAACGGCCGGTTGGAATGCGCCACTAATTGGGCAATTGTGTCCCACTGCCGCAAGGCGGGCTCTTCGACGATCCGCGGAAAATCGTCAAGCAAAAATGGAACATGCCAAGTATTGGCGTACGCCAATAGAGTTGCACCCGCCAGCGCCAGCCACGCGAAAGTTAAACCCAAAGTTTGAGCTGCACTCAAGTGTCTAAAACGACTCAAGCGTGGAATCGTGAGTTGAGGACCGGTGGTTTGTTCCATGGTAGGGAGTGCGAAAAGCCAGGAGACTACCGAAACTCTTGGCGAGTTCCGCTACTTAAAAATTCACAGCTTAAAAACTCACAGCTCAAAATTCACAGCCGAGGAGCGAAGGGCGACACAGGCGGGTGACGGCAGTTACGTTTCTATTATAGTTCCCTCCTGCACGGACAGCCGTTGTACACAATCGCCGACCGCGAATGCCCGCAGTTGGTTCCCGATTGTACCGCTTGCACCACCGGCGCTAGGCCCTTGGATAGTGAATTGGTTTTACTCCACTGGCCAAACATCGCTCCTGCCGCCGCCAGTAGGCTGGGAAGTAGAATAGCACAATCATGGTTCCCTCGACTGTCACCCCAAACCGAGCTAAGTCCGAAACCAAGCTGCGAATCGCGGTGGTGATCCCCTGTTATCGCGTCACCCCTCAGCTAGCCGGTGTTCTGGCAGCAATCGGACCTGAGGTACACCAGATCATTTGCGTCATTGATGGGTGCGACCAAGGGAGCGGCCGGGTGGCCCACGCGTCCGCCCTACACGATGCGCGCATCCACGTCGTGGAGCATGAGCGAAATCTTGGTGTCGGGGCCGCCTGCGCCACGGGCTATCGTGTTGCTCTGGAGCATCGCGCAGACGTCTTGGTGAAACTCGACGGCGACGGCCAGATGTCCCCGCTGGAAATCTCCGCTCTAATCCGCCCGCTCGAGCTGGGGGATGCGGACTATGTCAAGGGAAATCGCTTCTGGAATCTACAAGATGTTCAAGGCATGCCACTGCGGCGAGTCATCGGGAATATTGGGCTGACATTTTTCTCCAAGCTGTCCAGCGGCTATTGGAATATCTTCGATCCCACCAATGGCTTCACCGCCATGCACGCCGCTGTCGCCCAGCGCATACCATGGCAACGCCTACATCGCGGCTACTTCTTCGAATCCGACCTACTCTTTCACCTCTACACGCTGCGCGCGGTGGTGGTGGACCAACCGCTGCCGGCGCGCTACGCCAACGAAACCAGCGGCTTGAGTGAATGGAACGCGCTGTTGAGCTTTCCTGTCTATCATGCCCGGAACTTTGTGAGGCGAATATTCTATTGCTACTTCTTGAGAGACTTTAATCTGGCCAGTTTGAATCTATTGGTAGCCCTGTGCTTAATTTCATTCGGAACGATCTTCGGTGCGACGCAATGGATTCGAGGCATCGAGCAGCAACAGTTCAACTCGGCCGGTACCGTGATGCTGGCCGCGCTGCCGCTGATCTTGGGATGGCAGGCCCTGCTATCCTTCTTGAACTTTGACTTGGTCAACATTCCTACTCGCCCTTTGCAGCGGCAGGTGCGATGAAAGCCGAAGCTGGATACTGGCGCCGCGCCCAACGCGTGGGGCGACAGGTTTACCAATCGCTGGGAAACGTCGATGTCGACGAACAGGCCGGGCCAGCTTACTTCGCAGGCTTGTGGCTATCGCGACAAGTCTTCTGGCAGCGTTTGGCCGTTGCCTTATCGGCGGTCCCCGCCGGTGGTCGCCATCGCTGCATCGACTTCGGCTGCGGCTGCGGCTTGCTGCTCCCCGTCTTAAGCCAGAACTTCCAACATGTGACCGCCGTCGACCTCCGACCAGAACTGTCCCAGCAATTCCTCGAAGCCTGGTATCGCGATACAACTTCAACTTCAACTTCAACTTCAACTTCAACTTCAACTTCAACTTCAACTTCAACTCCAACTCCAACTCCAACTCCAACAGACGCAGCGGTCTCATTCGTACCGCCCCGGTCGATTGAAGCACGCGCGGCTGCCATGCAGAAAATCAGCCTTGTCACCAGCCTGGAGCAGGCCGACATCGAGCCCGGCTCGGTCGACCTGATCGTAGCACTCGACGTGTTAGAGCACATCACGCCGCTGGCCCCGCTTCTGCAATCCTTCCATCGGCTATTGTCAGACTCGGGCCACATATTGGTATCAGGGCCAAGTGAATCTTGGTGCTATCGTTTGGGCCGTCGCTTAGTCGGTTTTTCGGGTGAGTATCACGTCAGTGACGTGTATGCGGTCGAACGCGATCTACAAGCCGTATTTGAGACTCGCCGCGCCAGACGCTGGCCTCCTGTGCCGGTCTTGTTTGAAATCTTGCTCGCCAAAAAGTAACGCTGCCTGGCATAAAATGTGGTCGCAGCATTGCCGTCGCCTGCGCAGGCCGCGAAAGCGGGTAGGCATATGAACTCCGCCTGTTACTCAGTTCGCTTTGAGCATTGCGGCCTGC
>CAKQNH010000238.1 GCA_934255105.1 uncultured Pirellulaceae bacterium | reverse complement strand
GGACATGAACGAATCGGTGCGGACAGCCTTGCTGCATGCGCCGGGCTACCAACAGAACTTGGAAGAGCTCTATCTGTCTGCATTGGACGTCAGCAGCGAGCGTTTTCTACTCGATTCACAATTCTTTGCGGGCTGGAACTCGGGCGTTGAACGTCGCGGAACTCGCCTGAATCCTCCCGTGGGCAGCACGTTGCTCTCGACTGGCCCCAACGCACAAATGAGGAAGATGTCCGCCTCGGGGGCGGATCTGCTGGTCGGCTTTGCCAACTCGATGACTTGGCAATTGGCCGGTTCCGACAACTACACATCGAGTTCGCTGTTGAATTTTTCTCTGATCCAACCGCTGCTGCGGCAGGGTGGCCGCGACGTGGTACTCGAGCGGCTGACATTGGCCGAGCGGGCTCTGCTGGCCAATGTGCGCGCTTTTGAACGCTATCGACGTGGGTTCTATGTCGACATCGCTACGGGACGTGCTCCGGACACCCAACCGCGGCGCCGGGGGGGCGTGTTTGGTGGGGCTGGCTTTGGAGGTTTTACCGGTCTAGGTGGCGGCTTCGGAACGCTCGGCGGAGGAGGAGGCGGCGGGGGAATTCAAGTCCAAGGTGCCAACGGCTATCTGGGCTTGCTACAAAGCCAACTGAGCATTCTCAACGCGCAAGAGAACATCGCTCAGTTGACCGACGTCTATTTGGAACTGCGCGACGGCTATCGTGAACTGCTCATGACGATCCCCAATAGTCAATCGGAGATCCCCACCCAGCAGATCCAAGTGGCTACTTCGCTGCAACAGGTCTATACCGCTCAGACCAACCTGCTGGGTCTGCAAGTCGGTTACCAATCGTCGCTCGACAACTTTAAAGCCGACATGGGATTGCCGCCCTATCTGTGCGTAGAGATACGCGATCCGTTGCTGGACCGCTTTAAGTTGATCTCTCAAGGATTGCGCGATCGTCGCGGCGAGGTAGGCCGAGTCCGCACGCAAGTGGGCGAGGACAACACCAGGATTCTAGAGATGAGCCTGTTGACTAGGGATAGTGGCAATGGTCAATCGGCTCGTTCGATCGACAGCGGCCCCGAACTGGTCGCCGTGCTCCAGGCCGTACAACGCGATTTGAAGCCGATCGAAGAGATTCAACGCACCATCATCGATTCCGATATTGCCGAGGTGCGCAACGACATTGCCATTCTCCGCGATGCGGTCCCGAAACGCCGCCAGCAACTCACTCGCTTGCTGGATATTGTGCAGCGTGAAAGCGAGATGGTCTGTGCGCTGCTACCGACGGGAACGCTCAATACTTCGTTCCTAGATGGCGAGGGACTCGAGCAGCTTCCCGACGAATTAACCGCAGAGCTCGACAAATTCGAAGCCACTTTCAAAGGACAACTGGAGACGCTCTACGAACTGTCGACCAGCATCGAACGCATAACCCAGAACTTGGACCAAGCCGATTCGCCACAGGCTCGGTTCTCTGAGATCTCGCAAGTGGTCATCCTCAACTCGCAAGATCTGCTCGCGTCGATCAACGAGAATTTGTTGGGGCTGCAAATCGTGCAAGCCAAAGCTCGCACCGAAGCGGCGCTGTTGCCGGAGATCGACTTGGAACCAATTGACGCGGTGCAGATCGCCCGCGTGAACCGTCGCGACTGGCTCAACAACCGAGCTTCGCTGGTGAACAGTTGGCGAGCGATCGAGGTGGTGGCGGACAACTTGGAGAGCGTTTTGAATTTGACTCTCTCGGGCGACGTACGGAACGTCGGCGACAACCCGCTGGCCTTTCACAGCACCGCCGGTACAGTTCGCGCGGGCGTAGCCTGGGATGCACCCATCACGCGTCTACAGGAACGCAATAACTATCGTCAAGTTTTGATCGAGTATCAACGCGCAAAACGTTCGTACTATACCTATGAAGACAGCGTGTGGCGCAATATGCGGTCGCTGCTGCGGACCGTTAGGCAGAACCAGCTAAGTTTCGAGATCCAGCGGTTCGCCGTGCAAAACGCCGCGTTGACCATCGGTATCAACCAGGACCGAGCGCGTATTAACGAAGTGCTCGGAACCGTGGGGCCACCGACGGCGGCCAATGACTATGCCAACGCGATCAACTCGCTGCTCAACGCTCAGCAAGCCTTGATCGGAACCTTTGTGAACTATGAAGCACTGCGCCGCAGCCTGGACTTGGATCTAGGCACCATGCAGCTTGATGCCGACGGGATTTGGATCGACCCAGGTCCGATTAGCAGCGCCACCCTGGGTGGCAGCTTTGGCAGCGCCGTCATGGAGTTTGGGCTCAATGAGCGCGAGACCGAAATGCGCCAGCGCATTGAAGCCCTCGGCAGCCAGCCCATTGAAGTCGCGCCATCGGATCGTCTACCCGCCACGATCGACCCTGGTGAAGACAGTCCTACGGTCCGCGCCATAGCCCAGGAGCCGACCTTCGCCGATCCGCAAGCCGCTAGCACTAGACTGCCCGCCTTACCCGTCAGCCAATCGAACCCACTCACTCGCCGTTGAGTGGGTTCGCCAGAAAGTGGCTCGACACTCCGCGTCGGTATGCTCCGCTAATGTGGCTCGACGCTCCGCGTCGGCATTATGCCCCAAAGCTCAGATGACGCGGAGCGTCGAGCCACATTGGACCGCTTCAACATTAATTTGCATGCGTGGAAGCAGATGTTCAATCGACGCCCTAAACTCGGACTGCAAAACTGCCATCAGCAGGGCGTCGATTCGCGAGCTGAATTGTTTATTGTGGAAGGCGACTCCGCTTCGCAGTCGGTATGCAGCCTGCGCGATCCCGACTTCCAAGCCGTATTGCCCATGCAAGGCAAGCCAGCCAATGCGTTGAAAGCCTCAGCCCGTTTGCTGCGTGAGAACGTCTTGTTTGGCGAACTGCGCGACGCCTTGGGCTATGGTGCTGCAGACAACGACACCGAAGAGAATGGCACTAGCCACGAGGATAGCACCAGCAAAGAGCTTCACACTACAGAGAACTCAAAAACGCCCGCCCCAGTGGATCCGGCTCGCTGCCGCTACTCGCGAATCCTGCTGTTGTTCGATCCAGACGCGGATGGGATTCATGGTGGCGCGTTGATGCTAATTTACTTCTACCAGCAATTCCCGGCTCTACTCTCTGCTGGCCGCATTGAGGTGATACGTTCGCCGCTATTTGAACTCAGCTATTCGGAAACGGCTCATCCCGATGCACCGCGCAGGAGCCAACTGGCCTATACCGAAGAGCAATTTCAGCAGCTTCAGCGCGAGCTCAAGCTAGCCGGTGCAATCCGCTTGAAGACGCTGCGCATGCGTGGCCTGGGTGGCATGCCAGCGGAATTGCTGCGGACAACTTGTATCGACCCCGCCACTCGCACCGCATTCCGGCTTGGCATCGCCGACGCGCAGGCAGCCATCGCCATATTCGGCGGCTCACAAAGCTGACTACACTTTCGAGGCATTCACAGCGACTCGTCTCGACAGGTCTGCTTGCGATACTTGCTTGCGATAGGAATCTTCAGCAGTCGTTTGCAGCAATTCAACCGAGGCAGCCCGTATATAGACGAACTGGAGCGGAATTTCTTACGCACCATACACCGAATTTGGTAAAATATTGTTCGCCAACAAAGTGCTGTGGCCCCGTGACGGGGACAGGGACTGTGGCGGACGTTATCTGTGCGTATCCATATGCGATTTATTCTTGGACCTATCCCACCGAGCGAGGCACTGGACGTTAAAGAAGCTGGCTGGACGCCGATGGTTTCATCGAAGGATCTCACGTGGGCCAATGCAATCTCCTCGTTGGGTCTGATTGCTTTTCTCTTGGCAGGGTTTTGGTGCTTGCCGCAAGTGATCGCCTCGATGGAAATCAGTAGTAAATGGATGGTCGCCGGCATTGTAGTGCTTCCTGTTTTCCTTTTACTGCCACTGCATGAACTATGTCATTGTCTTGGATACCTCGTTCCGCTGGCATCACGTTCGCTAGTCAGCGGCATATGGCTCAGGCACGGCGTATGGTACGTGGTCTATGATGCACCACTCCAGCGAAAACGGGTGCTCTTGATGTTAGCGGCACCATTTGTTTTATTGTCCGTCCTTCCGGCACTGACCATTCCATTTTTTACAACGGCGTATTTTTGGGCTTGCAGTTATATTGTGTTGATACATGCCGCCCTATGTATTGGTGACGCAGTCACATTCTTGCGTGTTGTGGTAAACATTCCTCGCGGGGGATGGGTCCACAATTCTGGTTGGACAACGTACTGGTCGATGATGTCCCCAGATTTAGTGGATCACGGCGGCAGCCAAACCCGCGTTGTTTAGGAATTTGGAGCTCACAAGGCTCTAGCTAGGAGCCTACTGCTGCTGGTAGCCCGAGAGGGTATTTTGAACAGGCAGTCAAAGACGGTGAAAACGCGACGGCAACCGGGATAAACCAGTAGACATACGTAAAGAGTCGGAACGAATTCATGCGTAGCGATACAGATTTTGTCGATCAGAATGCTTCAAGCGATAAGGCTAAGGCATGGAACGATTCTCAATCATCAGTCGAGATGCTGCGCTTGCTCGACGGCTTAGCCGTTAAGGTCGCGCCGCGCAAACTGAGGCTTTTCGGGATCGAATGCTGCCATCGGATACGAGGATTTGCGAATGACGCCGATTGTCAAAGGGCAATCGAATATTGCGAAGCGATGATCGAGCAGGGTGTCGCAGATGATGAGTTAATGGACTTTCGCCAGCAGCTAGATGAATGCCGCCTGCACGACGCCTTGCGGCAAGCGGGTTGCAACGATGAGAAGACGCTTTGCCGCACATCCGCGAATCGTGGACTACAACGGGCGGACGGATGCTGACGCAATAAACTCAGCGAGCCCCTGTTATGGCGGTAGAGCGACCTGCCGTCAGTCGGGCCTGGAGTTGGATGTCGATGCCGGGCAGTTCCTTCTATATGCGGCCCATAACGCCAGAGCGCTCGGTCGGAGTTTAAGGCTTGTGGCGCTAACAGGCGGCAATACACATTATTTGCTGGATTTCGGAAATATTACTCGTCCTCCCGCAGGATTCCGACATAGCTTTGAAATAGGCCAGCAACCTTGGCCCAGTTCAACTAGCCGCCTCAGTGCGGCAGGTTTTCAAGTTCTGCAACTCGATTTTGCTGCGATGTCTCCACACGCGGCGGAGGTGAACCACGATGCGGCTTCGTCTACTTGTACTCGCCATGCTGTGCGTGCTCGGCCCAGTCGACCTGAACTCAGCGACAGCACAAAAAGTTGCGTCCGTTCAATCGCCGGCGCGGCCACTGGGTTTGCCCGTGCATGGGCCGGTGATGGAGTACGCCTCGGACGCTCGTAGCCAGGATTTCTACGTCAACTACATGCCGGACTTTCTGAAGATCATTGATGACAACCTTTCGGAGAGCGTGGTGTTCACTGGCGTCAGCGGGTTTAAGCTCGACGCCTCGCGCTTGTTTTTGCGTACAAAGTCGGACAAGAACATTCGTATCTACTTCTTGTTTGAAGGTGCTGGATACCACAATACGGTAGGCTTTTCTTGGACGCCAGCGGGTGCTGCCAAGCGTGGTGCACCGACCGTTCTATTCCCCGACGCGTCGATCAAATCGGGCAAGACGCGAACCGAGTGGGAACCGCTCAAATGCGGTGACTTCGTCGAGATCGGCCCGGGCGATCGCGGCTTCCAGCTCGACTTCTTTCTAATCTCCAATGCGGTCAATGGTGGCAAGCAGTGGCTGTGGAACGACCCTTCCCAAAACTCTGATTCACTGCAACACGTAGTCGCCTTCATGTTGCCGGGCACTCCCTTCATTTTGATCGGCTTTGAAGACATCATTGGCGGCGGTGACCTTGATTACAACGATGCTCTATTTGTGGTCGACATTGGGCAGACCAACGCCGATGACCTGGACGAAGACGACGAAAGCACACTGCCTCACTAAGCGATCAGCGACTTTAGTTCAGTAGACCAGTTATTCTTACCCACAGTGCGAACCATGCGACCAGTTCAACGCAAAAGCAGAAAGGCCAGGTTGGGCACAGCCACCGTCGAGTTGGCGATTATGCTGCCTGCGTTCTTCGCGCTGGTGTTTGGCTCGATTGAAATTTGCCAACGCTTGCAGGTCAAGCAGTCGGCGCTAATCGCAGCTTATGAAACTTGTCGCGTGGCCACGCGGCAAATCAGCGATACGGAGGCGGTGCAAAGCCATGCGGAAACGCTATTGTCCCAGCAGAATGTGCAGGGGGCAACAATTTCTATTGGCCATATGAAACGATCCGCCGACCCTACGAGTGATTACCAGACTGGATTGGAGAACATTGAAACGGGCGACGAGATTCGCATTCGGATCGATGTGCCGTGGAGCAGCAACACCATTTCCAACTATGTCATTGGCGACCAAGGGGGAGCCTTTCAAGTACAAGCCTTCATGATACGAGAGTAGTCTTACAACACGTTCGCCGCTGCTTGCCCCACTCAACATGATCTACCACCGGATTTACCTCAACGAGCAGATGTCAACATGAAGCGACCACATTCAAATCGAAAGGGCACCATCATGGTGCTCTCCGCGTTCGTGCTGACAATGCTCAGTATCGTCGCCGCGTTGTACATGAACTCGGCCTACGTCGCGCTAGCTAAAACTGAAATGCGATTGGCCAGCGATGCGGCGGCGAAGGCGGCGTCGATTGTCTACGGGATGACGGGCGATATGTCCGAGGCTCGCAACCGTGGCAAAGAGATCTGTTTGCGGCATACAGTGGCCGGAGCGCCGCTGGAAATTCGCAGCATCGACGTGCATTTCGGTAACGCTCGGCCGAAGGACAGCGGCCGCTACGAGTTCACTCCCGATGCCACGCCAATCAACTCCACACGTGTACACGCTTCATTTGTCAGGCGCGTCGGGAGCTCAGCCGCGCTACTCGCCCTAGGAGGATTCCTCGGGCGCGACGAGTTCATGCTGGAAGAGTACTCGATCGCTACGCGGGTCGACAACGACATCTGTCTAGTCGTCGACCGCAGTGGCTCGATGGCCTGGGACTTGACCAATGATCCCTTCTCATATCCAGGCGAGCTGCATGGTCGCTCGATTATCCAGAACTACTTTGTCCCACCACATCCGACGG
>CAKQNH010000237.1 GCA_934255105.1 uncultured Pirellulaceae bacterium | reverse complement strand
ATCGCGGTGGTTCACTCGAAAAAGTGTTCGACTTGAACGATACCATGCCTGGGACTTCTTCAGACTTGATTGACCTAGGTGCCAAGATTAACGATGGCATCATCGGGGTGCTAATGGTGGCGAGTCCTACCGAAATGGGAGTGTACAAAATCGATGAAGCAAACCAGTTGACCAGCCTTGTCGATACCCTGACCGTACATCCCGATACGGGCACTAATTTTAAGCGGTTGGGATCTTTCGATTTTGACAAAGATATATTTCTGTTCGAAGGAAGGCTGGCTTTCGATGGCCCTTCGTCTTTGTTTTATGATGATGGATCGGGAATCAAAAAATTCCTCGGCCCTGGCGACCAAGTCGATGGCCGAAGTATCATATCGGTGAGCAATCCACAGTCAATTGGCAATGGTGAGTTCTTGTTTTCCGCCCGCTCCGATGGTGCCCAAGACAGCCTTTATCGCGTTCAGTTTGCACCAACCGCAGTTCCCGAGCCCAGTGCCGTTGTCATTCTGTTTTTCGGAACAGTCCTGTGTGCGACGAGTCGCCGCAGGTCGCGAACTGGCCGAGCTTCAGAAAACACGTGCGCTTAGCTTGCGTGATTCATAGTATGGTCCGCTTAGCATCGTGAGGAGCATTACTGTCGTAGCCGAAGTCGCCAGACTTTGGACTTCGATTGGTTTATCGAAGTCTGGCAACTGACTGCCGCAGATGCCGTCGCCTGCGCAGGCCGCGATATCGGGTAGGCTAATGAAACCCATTGTTGATCAGTTTGGCTCGGGCATCGAGACCTGCTGCGGCTCGGCGTTTAACGACTTCAGCGAGCCGACACTAAACTCAGTTTCAGCTCCTGGGGCGATGCCGTAGGCTATGATAAATATGGCTGTTGGCCAAGAAAACCAACGCAGGCATTGCAACGGCAAAGAGCGTGAGCAAGGGAATTCTAAGCTGATATCAAGGCCATCGCTTATCAAGGCCCTCGCTGTAGGTTATGTATAATCCGAGTTTGATGGACGTTGAGTGAACCAACCATGAAAACCCAGGCGTTGCCACTATTTGCCCTGCTGCCAGCGTTCCTATTGGCTTGCGTATCGTATGCAGCCCTGCCGGAAGGGACGCAAGTCGTCCAGGCGGAATCGATGAAGATCGACGGCGATGGCTGGACGGTTCGAGAGCATTCTCCGGCGAGCTGGTATACCGGCCGACCTGTTGACGACATGCTCGGTGGACAAAACAACCAAGCGGGTACCGCGACCACAACGCTACATATTCCGACCGCAGGCAGATACCGCATCTGGGTTCGCTATCTGGATATGGTAAACTATCGCAGCAAATCGGCATTCCGATTGTCGGGAACTCAGCAGGACAATCGCGTTGTCAACCATGAATTCGACAACGCAGAAGTTTCGCCGCGGTCCACGCCGGAAGGGCAACAGAAATGGGGCACGGGTTTCGCCCGCTGGGTCTGGGACTTTGTCGAATTCGATGCTGAGGCGGGAGAGTTGCAGATTGCCGTGGAGAAGATCCATCTTGCCGCCGTGCACGACTGCACCCGAACGCTGGACGTGCTCCTGCTGACGGCTGATGTGGACTACGAACCGGTCGTGACCGATCTGACACCTCTATACATCAAGGTGCGCATGCTGGCTGAGCAGAAGGAGCCGGTCGTCATTCATTTCTGGGGCCGGCGGCCATTCTCACCTTGGTACACACCGCACGCGAACATCAATCAAAAAGGAATCTTTGAAGGCGTTAGCACGGGGGCTGAAGACAAGCCCGGCATCCGTATGGCGGCCGGAGAGGAAAGTGGCTGGCTCGACGTCGCTCCGTTCCTAGCGTATGGCGGGCTGAACCAAATCAGCCTCTACGCGATGCGATCCTACTACAAGCCACAGTCCGACGCCCATTTTGAAGTCTCCTTTTCGAAGACTCCTTCCGAGGCCGGTTTGATCGAAAAGGTCGAACGCAAGGGCACGGGGGACGGGCTCATCTTTGCAGTTGACCTGGTTGATTATCGACTGGTTACGGAGCTTGAGGGGAGCCAAGCGTCGCTCGAGATGGCCAAGTCGACTCCCGAAGTTGCAGGTAAGCCTCCGACTGAATTTCCATTCTTTACTGGTATGGCGCTGACGGAGCAGCGGTCGACTAGCGAGGCGATCGGCCGCGAGCGCGAAGCGCTGCGGCGGATCGGAATTGGTAGCGACAAAAAGCGGCCGTCGAACTTCTATTTCCATCTTACCAAGACCCCCGGCTGCCTGAGCCAACCGGACAAACAGCGAATTGATGAGAGCATGCAGGAGTTTGCTGGGAAAAATCCCGACCGTACGGACTGGACGATGATCAACCTGATGGACGAGCCAGGCTTCGGCTTCGATCACGTCGCGAGTTGTCCGGATTGCAAAGCGGGCTTCGCCGCGTATCTCAAGAGCCTGGGCTTGGCGGATTCCGAGGTCGCCAAACTCAAGATTAACAACGACCCTGAAGGTGCCGTTGGCGACCAGAAAAACGCAGACGAGACAAGCGTAGTGGCGAAGATGTCGTACTACTACACTCGACGATATATGAACCATCTGATGACCGAGATGTTGCGCACTGGGACGGAAAACGCTCAGAAGCAGATGCCGGGCATTCCGACGACGGCCAATTTTGCCTGCGAGCTCATTTCCGGCAATCTGGTTTCCCGCTGCGTGGATTGGTACGAGATTTTCGAAAGCGGCGCACTGACGTATGGCTGGAACGAGGACTGGGGTGGCTGGGGGCGGAGTCGGCAGGTCAACGGTTATTATGTCGACGTGATGCGCTCGGCCTGCCGCAAGCCTGGTCTAGAGTTCGGCATCTATAACATCTTGGCACACTCTCCTTGGGAGATCGAGGCCCTGGGCTTGCTTGAGATTGGACACGGTGTCAAAGCCATCAGCTTTTTCAATTACGGACCCTACTACGCGATTACCAGCGACGCGAATAGCCAGCGACCGGAGATTTACGAGGCGATCAAGCGGATCACGTTTCCAACCGGGGCCGCGGAGACCGATATCATGGCCGGCACCGCTGCTCCCGGCGATGTGGCCCAGTTGCTGAGCGTCACGGGAGATATCTGGTACGCAACTCGAGACAACGTTTTCGGTAAAGAACGAGCTTGGCTCAATCTCCTCTTGCGGCACTGCAACGTGCGTTGCGACGTCCTTTCCGAGAACGATTTGGAAAGTCGCTTGACTGACTACAAAATGCTGTTCGTCACCGACGCAAATCTGAAACGATCGGCGGTACCTCATTTGGTTAAATGGGTTCGCGACGGCGGCGTGTTGTATCTGAGTGCCGGAGCGCTCGCCCGAGACGAATTTGACGCTCCGCTAGGTCTCGACGAGGCATTGGACTTGCGCCGTGGCTCGCTCGATATTCAGCAGGATCCCGGCCGTTCGGAATACGAGATGCGCAAGCTAAAGACTTTAGGAGAGTACGAAGGAATCAAGCAATTCTGCGGTACGCAGGATCCCACATTCCAAACGTTTCTTGTCGGTAAAGGCAAAGTGATCGTAGTCGGATTTTTCCCGGCGATCAGCTATATTGCGACTTCCGAGCGGCCCGCAGGTGCCGATCATTCGACGCTGGACTTCGACGCTGCGCATCGCGACTGGATGCAAACGATCCTAGCTGCCGGAAACATTCGGCCTCGCCTGCGGACCGACAACTACCGCGTCGAGGCGAACTGGCTGCAGTCGCCCGAAGCGGATCTGATCGCTATCTCCAATTGGACAGGACGCGAGCAGTCGATAGTCGTCGAACTGGACAATGCCGCCGACTACCGCGAGATAACGGCGGCAGAGGGCAAGATCGTCTCGAGCAAGGGTAGCGACGGAGCACTGCGTCTGCAATTGAGCGTAGCCACCGGAGACCTTATTCGGCTGAAGAAATAGATGCCTGGAAAAAGGCAAATGAGCCAGACTTCCTTACCACAACATTGTCCAGCCTCTTCGGCCAACCTTCAACCCGCCGGATGGCGCGCTGGGAGTAGGGTATACTGTGCGGTTCCTTGGAACCCGAAAGCATAGTGATGATGGTGATAATGAATACTCTACAAGATCGAAGCCTGGCTCTTATCCCGCTGTTGTTGATCCTGGTCACCTTCGGAGTCGGACGTACGGGACTCGCAGAGGAGGTTTCGGAACAGCGGCAGCGCGGCCAATCAGCGCTAGAGATCTCTGGTGTGTACCCGCACTTGACGATGCGCAACGAGGACAACGAGTGCGGCACCGGTGCCGTCGTTCTCTGGCAGGGAGACCTGTGGGCCATCACGTACTCGCCCCACCGGCCTGCGGGATCGAGTGACAAACTCTACCAAATCACGCCCGCTTTAGAGCAGCAGATTTTTGCCGGGAGCGTGGGTGGAACGCCGGCCAATCGCATGATCCATCGCGAGTCGAATCAGCTCTTGATTGGACCGTATCTGATCGACGACCAAAAAAAGGTTCGCGTCATCCCGCCAAGTTCGATGTACGGGCGATTGACGGGCAACGCGCGGCACTTGGTCGACCCAGCCAACAAAGTTTATTACGCCACCATGGAAGAAGGCTTGTATTCGGTCGATGTGCATACCTTGGAGGTCGAGTGTCACATACGTGATGGCAACAGCGGGGCTCCAGAAGTCGGCCTCGTCAGCGAATTGCTCGGCTATCACGGCAAAGGGTTGTACTCGGGCCAGGGACGCGTGGTCTACAGTAACAATGGCGAATCCGGTCCTGTAGCGCAGGGCGATCCGACGGTCCCATCAGGCGCGCTGGGGCAATGGTTCGGCAAGGGGGACTGGGAATTGGTGCGCCGCAATCAGTTCACGGAAGTCTCGGGTCCCTCAGGCATCACAGGCAGCGAACACCCCGCCTCCGATCCGATCTGGACGCTCGGTTGGGACGCCCGCTCGTTGATCCTCGGTTTGTTGGAAGAGGGCGTTTGGTCCTACTATCGATTGCCCAAGGCCAGCCACAGTTACGACGGCGCGCATGGCTGGAACACCGAATGGCCGCGCATCCGCGAGATTGGCGAAAGCGATTTGTTGGCAACAATGCATGGCACGTTTTGGCGATTTCCCGTCGGCTTTTCACGCGGCAATTCGGCCGGCATCGCGCCACGCTCAAACTACTTGAAAGTCATCGGTGACTTCTGTCGTTGGCAGGACCGGATCGTACTCGGCTGCGATGACTCAGCGAAGTCCGAATTCCTCAACACGCGGCCCTTCAAAGCCAAACACGCCGCCGCGATGCAGTCCAACTCAAACCTGTGGTTCATCGATCCGAGCCGACTCGATCAGCTTGGCCCGGCTATTGGTCGCGGCAGCGTCTGGCTGCGTGAGGACACTCAGGCAGATCAAATCAGCGACTCCTATCTGTTTTCCGGCTACGACTACCGGCAGTTGCACCTCAGCCACACTACGGAGCAGAGCGTGCGATTCGCACTCGAAGTCGATCGCCAAGGCGACGGCCGCTGGGAGCCATTGCGCACGATCACCGTTAAACCTGGCGAGGCGGTTTCACATCTGTTTTCTAGCGAAGAGTCAGGGGCCTGGATCCGGTTGATCAGCTCCGCAGCGGCCCGCGGCGTGACCGCAAATTTCCAGTACCGAAACCGCGACCAGCGCGATTCGAAAAACGATGCTTCATTCGCGGGAATCGCCACTTCGACAGCACCTGCGGCCACCTCGACAGCGGCCACCTCGAATGTGTCAGCGGCTTCCTACGCGCTGATGCGCAGCGTCGCGTATGACACACTCGGTATCGTCGCAGCGGCCGAACCCAGCGGCGACGCCATGTCCTACTACGAGATGAACCAAGCCATGGAAATCATTCCCGTGGAGAACCCCGTGGCTGCTAAACAACTCGTCGCCGCCGTTCAGCAACCGGCGGGAGCGATCAGCGTGGACGACGCCTCGGTGATCGTAGTCGAAGCGGGCAGACGCTACCGAATCCCCAAACGTGAAGGCTATGAACGGGTTGTAGAACTGCCGCCCACGACGGGGAAAACGCTCGAAGAGTACCTACCAGAAAGCCTTGCCAGGGAGGCGACAGTGACGGTCAGCTCGACGTTGACGGGCTATGCGGCCAAGCATGCGGTCGATGGGATCGTATCGGACGAGTCACGCTGGATTGGCGAGTCCAGCGGCCAGCAGTGGATCGAAGTCGATTTGGGCATGCCGCAAACGCTTCGCAGCATTTGGATTGTCACCGGCTGGCTCAACCAGCCGCAGTATGTGGCCGCCGACTTTGATGTTCAGATGCATGATGGCCGGGATTGGAAGACTATCCCAGGAGGCGAGATTCGCGAGAACCGCTTGATTGAGCTGGAGATCCCACTCGAATCACCCGTCACGACCCAGCGGGTGCGTTTCGTGGCCAAGACGAGCGGTTACATGCGGGTCTATGAGATCGGGCTGTTCGATCACAAATTGGACATCGCCCCGCCTCCGAATGGATTTGGGATCGCACGGGTGTGTCGAGAGGTGGCGACCGAACGCGATCTACTGAATGTGCATGGCAGCTTCTATGAGCTGCCCGCTCGAAACGCACAGGGGTTAGCAAAGCTGCGACCGATCGCAACCCACGATTTGGCAATCCACGACTTCTGCTCTCACAACGGCCTGCTGCTGTTCAGCGGAATCGATGGCGAGACCCGTAGTGAACATATCTTTCGCAGTTCCGATGGCCGGGTCGCCGTATGGGCCGGAGTGGTCGATGACCTGTGGAAACTTGGCAAACCGCGTGGCGTCGGTGGACCGTGGAAGAACACCGCGGTCAAGCGCGACCAGCCCTCCGATCCGTACCTGATGACCGCCTACGATGAAAAGCGACTTGTCCTGCTGTCCTCCGCCGACGCTGCGATTCGGATCGAAGTCGACGTGGACGGTACCGACATGTGGATCCCCTATCAGACGTTCTCGCTACACGCCAACGAGGCGCACGAGCACGAGTTTCCTGTCGGCTTTAGCGCCTACTGGGTTCGCGCGGTTAGCGATAGCGACACGACCGCTACGGTGACGTTCACCTACGAGTAGCCGCCAATAAACGGCGCTAGAATATTTAGAAACAAGGACACTTCTCGCTGAACGCCACCGATAGTCTCGATTTTTCGTACTCGTACTCAATGAAATGGTACTCGTACTCCTAC
>CAKQNH010000236.1 GCA_934255105.1 uncultured Pirellulaceae bacterium | reverse complement strand
AAGGCATCGATGCTAACGAAGCAGTTTTTCTTTCCGCTCTCACTCCTAGCTTTAGCCATTTCGGCAGCGCTGGCCCCAAGCCTTGCACATGCAGTCGATACCCCGGCCGGGAGCTTCCGCACGCCCGCCGGATTCACTGTGGATCTGGTCTACAAAGTACCTAGTGCCGAACAGGGGTCGTGGGTAGCGCTTTGCGTCGACCCTCAGGATCGCATTCTGGCCAGCGATCAGTATGGCAAGCTCTATCGTATGACTCTGGCCGAAGGCAAAGAGCCACAAGTTGAACAGCTACGGCTCAATATCGGCATGGCTCAAGGCATGTTGTGCGCCTTCGGCAGCCTGTATATCAACATCAACGCCAACAAGAAGCAACTGGAGGGGACCGATGCCAAGGGCCCCGGCGTCTATCGGTTGACCGACACGACTGGCGACGACCAATACGACAAAATCGAGTATTTGGTGCCGATGAGCGATAAAGCGGGCGAACACGGCCCCCACGCTTTGATCCTGTCGCCCGACGGCAAGAAGATCTATTTGTGCAGCGGCAATCAAACGGACGTTCCGGCTGCCGCCACCAGCGGCCCCGTACCGCGTCACTGGGGCGAGGACCACTTGCTGGGACGCATGCCCGACGGACGGGGCTTTATGGCCGATCGCCTTGCCCCCGGCGGCTGGGTCTGTCGCATGGACCCCGATGGAACAAACCTCGAATTAATCGCCAACGGCTTTCGCAACGAATATGACATCGCTTTTAATCCCGCCGGTGAACTATTCACCTACGATGCAGATATGGAATGGGATATCGGCACTCCCTGGTATCGACCCACGCGCATTAACCATGTGATCAGCGGTGCAGAGTTCGGTTGGCGCAATGGCACCGGCAAATGGCCCGACTACTATCCCGATAGCTTTGGAGCCGTCGTTAATATCGGACCGGGCTCACCTACGGGTATCGTGTTTGGCACCGGAGCTAAATTTCCCGTTAAATTCCAAGAGGCGCTGTTCATCTGCGACTGGAGCTACGGGGTAATCTATGCAGTTCACATGCAGCCACAGGGGGCGAGCTACACGGCTGAAGTCGAATCGTTCATTTCGGCCGCGCCCATGGCCGCTACCGATTTAGTCATCCATCCGGATGGCAACATGTATTTTGCCGTCGGCGGGCGGCGCACCGCATCGGCTCTATATCGCGTGCGCTACACCGGCGACGAATCGACGCAGCCCAAGATCGCCAATGATGAAGCCGGCCAGACTATGGCTGCTCGCGCGCTGCGCCATAAGCTCGAGGGCTTCCACGGTCACGCAGATCCAGCCGCCATCAAGCCGGCTATCGCCAACGTGGGACACGCTGATCGGGCCATTCGCTATGCGGCTCGGATCGCCCTGGAATGGCAACCGGCCCAAGAGTGGCGCAAGGCGGCGCTGGCTCTTGAGGAACCACGAGCCATCATCAATGCCGCCGTTGGCTTGGCTCGCTGTGGTGACAAAGCCGATCAGGCAGCCTTGATGGACAAGCTGACGAGCATCGACTTCGCCAAACTGCCTCAATCGACTCAGTTGGAGTTGCTCAGGGCTTATGAGCTGGTGTGGATTCGTTTGGCTACTCCCGACGACCAACAACGCGCCGCAGTGCTCAAGCAAATCGACGCCCAGTTTCCCAGTCGCGGAGGTTTGCTCAATCGCGAACTGGCTGTGGTGCTGTGCTATCTGAACGCTCCCAATATCGTCGACCGCTGCGTGAGTCAGATGCATTTGGCCAGTGCTCAAGAGGATCAGATCCACTACGCCTTCTGCCTGCGCGGCGTCGACAAAGGCTGGACAGATGAACTGCGCAAAAGCTACTTCCAGTGGTTTTTTGATGTCGCTTCAGCGCGTGGTGGAGCTTCATTTGGCGGGTTTCTATCCAATATTCGTGATGTGGCTCTGTCGAAACTCACCGACGCGGACAAGCAAAAGTTGGGTGAGCTGACTGGAGATATGCCCGCCCCCGCCGATCCACTCGCCGACTTCTCCCCACGTCCACTGGTCGAAGAATGGACGATGGAAAAACTCCAACCCGAGCTCGCCAAGGTAACTGCCCCACCCGACTTCGAACGCGGACGCGCCTTGACGGCGGTAGCCCAGTGCTTCAAATGCCATCGCTTTGCGGGCCAGGGAGGTATTCAGGGGCCCGACTTGACCGGCACCAGTCGGCGGTTCAACGACACCGATATGCTCACTGCGATTTTGGAGCCGAACAAAGAGATCAGCGATCAGTATCAAGCCACGCAGTTCTTGACGGACAACGGTGCAATAACTGGGCGAGTGGCCAATTTGAACGGCGACACGTTGAATATCGTCACCAACATGCTCGCTCCTGGCAGCTTTACGAACGTCAAAGTCGGCGACATTCTAGAGCGTAGACCTTCGCCGGTATCGATGATGCCCAGCGGCTTGCTCGACACGTTCACTCCCGAAGAGATCGCTGATCTGTTGGCCTATCTACGCAGCGGCGGCAGCGCCGATCACCAGACCTACAAACAGTAGCCGGCGGTCATTAGACTGCTTGAGCGGACCGCCGTCCGCAGATTTAGATTTAATGACTGATAATTATATTTGGCTCGTTGCTTAGCGTTGAAGGATCAGATGAATGTGCTTACGGCTACGCATTGCCTATCTTCATTTTGCCTGCACACTGGCTGCAGTTGGAATGGTTGGATGCTGGTTGCCTCGTTCGGTCTACGCTGAAACTCCGCTCGCTCCGTCTGCCTCACCGGTAGACGGGGCGAGCTTTTCAGCCAAGGATACGCTGAATATCGGACGGGAGGATAAGCCGGATGCGCGGCAATGCCTGGATGCACTAGCATGGGAGCCGACGACTTTCAATGTGACGCTGCAAGCGGCCCACGAGCGCGCAGGGGACATGCTAGTGCGTTTCCCTTCTCCGCGTCCGCTGGGCGATCCAGTGAATGACTTGGCTGCCATGGAGTGGTATCAAGCCCGCGACGCAAACGGAAAACTCCAGTTCGCACCGGCTGCGGTTGTGGTTCACGAATCGGGAAGCGGCATGACCGTCGGACGCTTGATCGCCAAATCGTTGCGATCCAAAGGAATCCATACTTTCATGCTGCAACTCCCCTACTACGGGGCGCGCCGCGAAGGGCAGCGGCCCCAGGGCGCGCGGCTGATGGAATCGCTGCTGCAAAGCGTGGCCGATACGCGTCGTGCGCGAGATGCTGTCGCGTCCCTGCCTGGCGTTGACTCGGATCGCATCTCGTTGCAAGGTACCAGCCTGGGTGGCTTTGTCGCAGCAACCACCGCTGGTTTGGATCGTGGCTACCACAGCATCTTCATTCTGTTGGCTGGTGGCGATTTAGCCAGCGTACTGAGCGATGGTAAAAAGGATGCACAGAAGGTGCGCGAAGCTGTTTTGGCGGGCATGGACGAGGCGGAATATAAGAACATGTTGCATCGGATCGAGCCACTGCGCTTGGCCCATCGCATCGATGCTGCGCGCACATGGCTCTACAGCGGCAGTTTCGACACCGTCGTCCCACCTCGAAATTCAGCCCTATTTGCCACCGCCGCACAACTCGCTGAAGATCATCATCTTAAGATGTTAGCCAACCACTATAGCGGCATCATCTTTCTACCCATGATCAGTCAGCAGATGAGCCAACACATGCGCGAGTAACACAACGTAAAGCGTTTGTCCCAAGCGTTTATCAAACAACGTAGAACGCTTGTCCCAAGCGTTTCCTGAAAATACTTGTCCCAATTCCTTCGCCCGCACAGCGGTCTCAAGATTTCAAACAACTCCCACAATTGGCGTCTCAAGCAGTTGGAGGGACGTCAATTGTATTAGTGACGCATGTGAGGCTTAGTCTGAGAGGCGAATCGGCGATCTGCGGTTGCGCTCCTTGGTCTGCTGCGACTTGTTGTAGCTATTAACGCGAACCTTCACCACACACTGCGTATGACGGTGCAAAACAGTTTTGTCCCAAGCCAGACTGCCGCCGAACCAGTCTCCGCCCTATAAATCCTTCCCGCTCCGAAGTCGCCGCCAAAGCTACAACAAGTCGCAGCACTCCAAAGTCGGTCCACCTGCAAGACGCGTCAACAATTAAGGCGACGTCCCAACAACTGAAGTCTGTACCAGTTCGAACAACTGATGTCTGCAACAGTTGGGACAACTGATGTCTGCAACAGTTGGGACAACTGTTCTACTCTATGAACTTTGCATCGCGACAGTAAGCGTGCCCTGCTACCTACTGTTTGGATTGGCGCAGGACGCGATCCAGCAGGATATAGTTGCGTCCCTGGAATTCGGTGATGCTGCCGTTAATGATCCACTGCCCGCCGCCGATATCGTCTTGGATGGCTTTTAGAATCCGTTGGGCGGCCAAGTTTTCCAGGACTGCCAGGGGCAGCGATGTGTGCGGTAGTTCTACTAACAAACGGTCGCCCACGCTGCGACAAGTGGCCGGTTGATTGACTAACCTGGCACCCTCCCGCAGCAATTGGCCGGCCCGCTCGTCGCCGACGGTGGTCTCACCAGAGTCAGGCACCACCGCAGGAATCGCCGCAACTCCGCCTGAATCGGAATTGGCTCGTGAGGTCAGCTTCCCCCGCTCCTGAGCCCAGCCCTGCGAAACCAATTCGCCAGTGGAATGCAGCGTGTAGCCTATGATGAGCAGCGACACGCCAGCGTACCAAGCTGCCTGCGAGCCACCGCACTCATTTAGCCTGCGAATCGCACGCATGCAAAAACGCAGTGGAGCTCGGCAGAGTCTCCACCGACTTGCATATTGAACCATATTGCGAATTGCGCGCATGTTGAAGCTTTGTATTGTTTGCGTCTGGGCTGGGCTAGGCCTTGTTTTTGGGGAGCACCATGGCGTGCAAACACATCACACCTCCGCTGGTCAATAGCGCCCAACCCAGCCAATGCGGTGGCTTGACGGTCTTCTTGGGCGCAGGATGAACGTTCAGATACAGTGAGGTGCTGAAGTCTTGCGCGGCCAACTGCGAATCTTTCACTACCTTCGCCAACGCCCGCGTGCTGGTCTCGTTCAGTACAAACGATTCAACCATTCGGAATTGAATCCCCAGCAGGAGCAGCAACACGCCGATCATGAAGTAACGATTGCGGTCAAACTCCACGATCCCATCCTCCCCTGTAAATTGCTGCTAGTATTGCGGCGTGACGCCCTGTTGGACTTATCGAACCGAGCCCAGAGACTGGTTGAGCCATTCCGTCTAGACGCAGCCGCGCGCTAGTGTTGGCGGCAAGGACGCATCGATTGCACGGAACATACAGCCTAGCACGAACAATCGGGGGTTCTTCGGGATGATTGCACGTTCGCTTATTGGTAGGCTCGTAACGAGCGCAGCGCTGTTACGGCATGGGGACCCATTTTAATTGTGCAAGAGCGCGGCCGGATAAGCCCCCCGCTTCGGCCTGCCGTAACAGCGCTGCGCTCGTTACGAGCCTACGACAGGAGGCCTACGACGGACGCTCAAAGGCGCGGAAGTGAGCTAAGAACTCACTGCTGATTTCCCTGCTTAAAAGATCAAGCTGTCGTGAAAGCGGCAGTGGGTCAGCGCCGCTGCGATGCTGGGCGAGAGCTCGCTGGAGCAGCTCGCGCGTGGCCGCGCTGCGATGGATCAAAAAATGCACCCAGGCCCAACTGTCGCGATAGTGAGGCTCTTTGAATTCGCTCAGTTGGTCTGCCGCCTCCAAGGGTTGTAACGTGGGGACGATGCCGCGACTGGCTCGCTGGCTGACTTCCTGGAGATAAGCATGACCATCGAATCGCCGACTGCGCTCGGCTTCGAAATACTTGGCCAGTCCCTCGTCCAGCCACAGAGGCAATGGTCGAGAGGAGTCATTGAGCAAAGCATGGGTGACTTCATGTCGCACATCGCTGGCTATGTCAGCATGCCAATGCGCAAACAACATGCCCGGCCCGCGATCCTGGATAAACAATGCCCGCCGCTCGGGTAGCTGCGGAAAATAATTGCGCATGTAGCGTTGATATTCGCTGGCCGATGCAAACAACACGACGTGCACCGGTTGATGAGTAGCTTCGATTCCCAGCACACTCGAGACGTCGCCTGTCAAGCCGGTCAGTTCGAGTGGTAAATCCGCCAGAGTGGCCACGTCAAAATCGGCATGAATTGTGAATCGCCCAACTTGCAACTCGAACAGCCACTGTCGCGGTTCGTCTCCCCAGCAGACTACGGATGGGCTAAAGGCCTGGATTCCTCCCCCTAGCCCCAGAAATGTCAGCAGTCTGCGGCGCGTCAGGCTCTGGGATTCCAGTCTTTGAGGTGCCGCTAGCTGCTGCCAGCATTGGCCACCGACCGCCGGTGCGGTAGCATCCGTGGTCGCCGCCACGGGCAACTTGAGTCTCAATAGGTTAGAGTTTAACATAGGTGAATCCGACACCAACCCTCAGTCACGGCCTGCGCAGGCGACGGCACAATTTGCAGTCACACGGTGCGAGCAACTAAGCACCGTGCGACTACGGCTATCAAGATCTGCAACAGCTACAGTTGGTCCGAGGCTATCCATCGCCAGTCTAGACAATCGCACTCACCAAACCAAGGCAGAAATGCAGGAGACTCTTATGTACGAAGACCGGAAACATTGCGCCCGTGGAGGCAGCCAAGCTGACAAAATACGCCAATTGTGGAAATTGAGCTGCGGCTGGGCCGCGATTTGCTGGTTTGGCATTAGCGCCTGCTTAGCCGATGACCCCGCGACGCCAGCTACCGCTAACGCCGCTGGCAGCGAAACTACTGCCAAATGGGATGAAATCAAAGAATTCTTTGTGGTACCCGACGAGTATCAAGGTCAAATGGGCGAATACCGCTCCGTACTTACTTTCGACAGCGAAGCTGGGCAAGCGGCTAGGCAGGTGAAAACTCCCGAGGACTGGGCGGAGCGGCGCGAAGAGATTCGCCAGTATTGGCAGAAGGTGATGGGGCAGTGGCCGCAGGTGCTCGAGCATCCGCGCATGAAGGTTTTAGCATCGGAGCACGTGGGGAACTACACGCGTCATACGGTCGAGGTCGAGGTAGCCGCCGATCGCTTTATCGGCCCCGAATACCTACTAGTCCCCGACGGTGAGGGACCGTTCCCAGCCGTGCTAGTTACCTGGTACAACT
>CAKQNH010000235.1 GCA_934255105.1 uncultured Pirellulaceae bacterium | reverse complement strand
CCGCTCCGTCGCCACCGCCAAAGCTACGACAAGTCGCAGCACTCCAAAGTCGGTCCACCTCCAAAACGCGTCAATAATTAAATCGACGTCCCGAGGGAGAGGGCAAGCCTAAGCGAGGGAGAGGGCAAGCGCAATCTACATCCGCTAACTAACTATCGAAATCCGCCGCTACACCGCAATATGCGATACGCAAAGCTGGCCAATAAGCCCCGACATCATCCCGCAGCCGAAGCGGCCAAAGCCTAGCCCCACAGCCTTAACGATCCAAACGCTATTGAGGCGATGAGGCCGGGAAATCCACCAGCGTTTCGCGCAAGATGGACAGGGTGTCCCGCCGCGTCTGCTCGTCCAAATGTCGGTACTCCTCGCCGCCGGCTTGTCCACTTAGAACCCGCTGCAACTGAGCGTAGATTTCAGTGCGCAGCGCGGGTTGCAAGGCGGTGAAGCTACTCGAGTAGATCATGTAGCTGCACGGATAGCGAAACATGCGCGAGGTCAAATCGAAATCGCGCAGCGAGCGACCCTGGCTATCGCGCGGCCCGCGAGCTGTGAATTCTTCGGAGAAGGCATTTGATCCCTGAACTGGACTCGTCAATTTGGCTTCCTGGCAGAACAGCAGTCGGTCGACCACTTCCTTGGCGATCATTCGCAGTTGCTCTTGCCACTCGCGCTGGGTGTCGTCAGTGACCTCCAGGTCCTGCGTTTCGTGTTGCAGTTGCCTGACGAAAAAATCTGCCCGCGTCAAGCTGTTATGCATTTGCGTTTGGTGTTCGAGCACCATCAGCGCCACGATATCACTATAGGGAGACAGATAGTGTTGCGTGTTGAATTCGTCCCGCAGCACTTCGAGATTGCCGTTGGTGCGCGTGTCGAATTGCGTGCCACGCATGAAGGAATTGCCCATATGGGTCATGTCTCCATGCGTCCCGGTGACATACCAGCCACCCCACCGCTCGGCTAGTGGGCTTGAGTCATCGGTCATAAACGACTCGCGTTTGGTGTCGACGGTTCCATCGATCATTGGAAACACGCTGCGCACCGTATGCCCCGGCACGCCTTGTGTAAGCGCCGTAGCGTGGCAGCCCATGCAGTCGTAGAAAGCCCGCTGTAGTTTCGGACGCTTCGGTGCCATATCGATCGTATAAAAAGCGGTTCCCAGGTGCGCATCGGCCGTTGAGATCTCGACCAGCGAGCTGCCGTAGATCCACGCTACGTAAGTATCGTCGTTGAAATAGATCGCGCGCGGGTTGCGGCTGGAAATGTAGCGCACTTGCATACTGGTTTTGGAGAAGACCAGCACCTGCGACGACTCGGGCACATCCAGGGCTGCCAGCAGCGCCTGTAAATTCCCACGCTCCGGCGAGTACTCCAGCGTGGCATCGCCGGCGACCAGTTTGTCGCGCAGGCGACTGACGGGGTTATCGTCGGGCGACTTGCTGTACAGGAAGGGAGCCTGTTCGATATCGATCCCCATATTGAACTGCCCCCAGGCCGCAGTGCATCCGCACAGCAGCCATGCGCCGATCAGTCCCAGAGATATTTTTGTTTGAAACATACATATAAACGTATAGCATTGGTTCTGCAATGTCAAGCGATGTGTGCGAAATGGCGGCGAGTAGCACCACCCGCAGGAAACGCATCTAGGGCTTTTCGCTGCAACCGCGAAGCGGTGACAGCACGTAGCTGCGGGCGTCAGCCCGCAGATCGCTATTCGGCGAACTCGGCAGAGTTTTCTGACGGTGGATGCTTGCGGAACATGAAGTATAGCACCGGAGTCAAGTGCGGGTTCAGCAGGAGCGCCATGAGCATTCCCCCAATCACGACGACAGCCAAAGGTTGTTGACTTTGCGCACCGATGCGCGTCGAGACGGCGGCGGGAAGCAGGCCAAGGATGGCCGTGAGTATGGTCATCAACATCGGACGCAGACGATTGGTGGCTCCTTCTATTACCGCATCTTCGAGCGGAAGCCCACGCAGCCGTAGACGGTGGATCGACGAAACGAGAATGAGACCATTCATGACCGACACACCAAAAACTGATATAAAACCGACCGCCGCTGAGATGCTGAAGCTCATTCCCACCACTATCAACCCGAGGATACCGCCACAGATCAATGTCGCAACATTGGCTAATACGATGGCGACATCGTTGGCTGACAGAAAAGCGAGATACAGCATCATGACGACTAGTGCAAACGACAACGGGACGACCAACATCAACCGCCGCTCGGCTTCTTCCATCTGCTCGAACTCGCCAGACCATTCGATATGCAGCGGTGCTTCGATCAACGGCGAAATAGCCGCTTGAGCGTCGGCAACCGTACTGCCCAGATCGCGTCCCTCGACACTGAATTTGAGTGCAATCAATCGCTGGCCTTTTTCCCGATAGATTGTCGAGGCACCTAGCTGGACGTACGAACCCGACTTTTCATCCAGGAAGCCATCGTCGTCCAACGGCGTCACCAAATCACCTAATCGTCGTCGTGGATTTCGACCGGGAATACTAAATCCTGCATCCTGCTTGCTCCCCATCAGCGCTGGCATGTCGAAAGTCGAGCCAAGCGGATTGGGACCGCTCGACGCGCCCGTGATGGGCGTCGCCGGCGTGTCGCCCGCCGAAGGTTGTTCGACGACGTTACGCCCTACGTCAACGGGAATCTGCAGGATAGCCTCGCGACTGCTTCGCAATCGCTCCGGCCAACGCAACACCAGGTCAAACGTCCGTTCCCCTTCGATGATTTGGGTGACCGTTTGGCCACCGACCGCCGTCCTCAACACATCTTGTACGTCATCAATCTGAACTCCCCACTTCGCGGTTTTCGCGCGGTCGATCGGGAAGCTCAAGTTCGATTGTCCCAAAATGCGAAACACACCGGCATCGGCCACACCGGGAACCTTGCTCAGTCGGTCCATCACCTGATCCGCTTTCGCTTCCAACTCTTTCAAGTCGGAGCCGATGATCTTCACTGAGTTCTCACCCTTGACGCCCGACATGGCTTCCATCACGCCATCGCGAATGTACTGTGAAAAATTCCAGCTCACGCCGATCAGCTCACGCTCGAGCTTGGCATTCATCGCAGTGGTGATTTCATTCTTGGTGCGACGTCGTCCGAGCTGTGAAATGATCGGCCATTGATCGCTTGTCTTCATGGGCACGTAAAACTCGACATTGTAAAACCCAGTTGGATCGGTGCCGTCATCGGGACGTCCAATTTGTGCGACGACACTCCCCACTTCAGGGTACGCTTTGAACGTTTCGCGTGCGACCAAAGTTCGTTGAGCTACTTCGGACAATGACGCATTGAGCGGAAAAGTAACGCGCACATAGATATTGCCTTCTTCCAATTGCGGCATAAACTCACGCCCCAAAAATGGCAGCATGATGACGGTAATCGCCAAGACCATCGCGAACAACCCGAGGCTGACAAAGCGAAATTTGAGTGCCAGCCTCAGTTGCTTGGCATAGGTTCGCGTCATCCAGCCTATGAATCGGTTGTCAGGCTTGGGCTGAACATTGGCCAGCAGCATCTCGCACAGCACGGGCGTAAGCGTGACCGTCAGCAGAAGTGCACCGCCAAGTGCAAATGCATAGGTGTGGGCCATCGGGCGAAAGATCTGCCCGGCAGGCCCTTCCATGGTGAACAACGGCAAAAAGGCACAGACCATGATCGCCGTCGAGAACAATAAGCTGCGTTGAACCTCAGTGGCAGCCTTGAGAACACGTTCCTTTATAGGTAGTTCGACGTTTGTCCCATGCGTCATGTGGCGATAGACATTCTCGACCATGATGACGGACGAATTGGCTAGAATGCCGAAGTCCACCGCCCCGATCGATAACAGGTTGGCCGACTCACCCCGCAGGTACAGCGCGGCGAAAGCTGCTAATACAGCCAGCGGAACATTGATGGCCACGATGAGCGCCGAGCGAACATTTCCCAAGAACACCAGCAGCACAATCGTCACCAAGGCCATTCCGTGAAATAGATTTTCTCGAACTGTCGCGGTCGTCATGTCGATCAAGCCTGTGCGGTCATAGTAGGGTACGACTTTGACGCCCGGCAATAGCCGTCCGGGAGTCTCGTTCAACTCTTTCAACAGGGCTTTGACATCATCCAAGGCGGGGAGTGATGCTTCCCCTTTCCGCAATAACACAATCCCCTGCACGACATCGTCTTCGTCAATCCATGTTCGCGATCCCTTGGTATCCAATACTTCATTGCCGTTGTGATCCAGCACCGGCTTACTAATTAAAACTTGCCCGAGTCGACTTTGATAACCAGCGATGACCCCACGTTGACCGACCGGCCCATTGGGCGGTAGCGGTCCGCCGTCGACGATATCATCGATCCGGATGGGCACGTTATTGACCGTGGCTAGCACGATCTGGCGCATCTCACGAATCCGTTCGCCTTCTTCTTGGCGAAGATAGCTCGCCGCTGCCTGAGCGTCGTACATGGCCATCGCCTTTTCCATCGGATCAACACCCTGTCCGATCAATCCCAGCCCGCGAACGACCTGTACTGCTTGGCCTTGATCGATGTACCCTCCTCCCGCGTTTTGGTTGGCACTTCGAACAGCATCTTCAAGCTGGGCCAACTTGATCCCGTAGCGCAACATTCGATCGGGATCAGGCTGAATCTCATAGCGTTTCATCGTCCCGCCATAGCTGGCCATATCGATGATCCGCGGGACGCGGCGGAAGCGTCGTTCGAGTGTATAGTCGAGCAACGACTTCAAATCATTGAGCGTGTAGATCTCTCGACCATTCGTATCTTTGGGCGAACTGAGAGTGAATCGCATGATCTCGCCAGTCGGCGACTCCGGCGACAAAACGGGGGACACACCACTGGGCAAGTTGACCGAAGCCAGCCGATTGCGGACTTCTTGGCGAGCTTCTTTTAGCTCGACGCCATACTTGAACTGACATCGTATATCGCCCAGTTGAAACATCGACTGGCTGCGCATCGTATCCAGTCCCAGCATTCCGGCTAAGGCAACTTCCAATGGGATCGTGACCTGACGCTCGACCTCTTCCGCCGACGCTCCGGGAAACTGTGCAATGATTTCCACGATCGCGGGCGCAGGATCCGGATAGGCTTCCACATCGACGTTCAAGAACGAATAGGTGCCGAATGCGAGGAGCGCCAAGGCTAATAAAATGACCACGAAGCGACTGTTGAGTGCCCATCGAATGAGACTTGCAATCATAGCTTGTCCGCCGACAATTCCATCAGTGATTGTTGCAGTTCCACCGCGCCAGAAACCACTGCCTGCTCCCCTTGCTGTAGCCCCATGACCTCCGGCGAAGACTCGCTATTGGAGGGATCGATCACGATGCAAACCTGGCCACGAACCTGTCGCGAGACCTCCACCGACCGTCTAGCGAAAATCGTCGGTTGAGTTATGTCTGCTCCTTCTTGAGCGACAAAGACGAAGCTCTCGCCCCCCTGCTCGATTACCGCCGTTGCTGGAAGGAGAACTTCATTGCCGCGAGGCGGAAATTCGATAGTTGCCGTGATGAATTGTCCCGCCCGTAGCCTTCCTTGGTTATTGGGAACCCAGCCCAAGACAATCGCTGTGTGCTGAGCCGGATCGATGATCTTGCCGATCTGCCCTATCACACCTTGGATGGGCTCTACGCTGGGGTCAGCGGGAATTACAATCGACCATTTGCGATGCTCGGGGGGCAGAGCGTCGAGCCACGCTAGGTCTTCTTCGTAAGCCGAAGCAATCACACGCAAACGAGACAGATCTGCTACCATGAAAAGTTTGTCCGACTGCGAAATAACGTCTCCCACGGCGACGTTCTGTTCGAGGATCACGCCGTCGCGAGCCGCGCGAACTTCGACCCGCGGCCACTCCTGGGCCACTTCGCTCGCTGTCCCCGTCGGAGACTCGATCAAGCGATTTGCCTCAGCTTCGATCTCTGCTATCTCTGTGTCGCTGACCCGCCACGTTTGCAGTGTGCGTTTGGCACGAGAAACCGCGACTCGATCGGCCTCGACGGCCCGCTCAATATCCTTCAGCTCTCGCCCTGGGATCGCGCCGCTATCGGCAACGGCCGTCAATCGCTCGCGAGTTGCCATATCGAGGTGTTGCTGCGAAAGTGCATCGACCAATTCGCTTTTCTTTTCCCCCAATTCTTGGCTCCATACGATCGCCAACAACTGATCTGATTTCACTGTGTCGCCAAACTGTAGTGGTCGCGAGCCATCAGCCACTTTTCCAATCTCGACGACTTCTCCGTTAAAGCGGCAGCGCACGTGCTCCAGGTGCGACGGATCGAGCGACAGCGTACCGTCAAGTTTCATCTCGATTGGCAGAGTTGCGAGGGTGGTAGCCGCCGTCTTGATACCGAGTTGCCTAATTACAACCGGCTCGACGATCAAGGCATTGTTGACGCCTGGGGCCAATTTGACTGAGGGACCAGCAGGCGATTCAATGCTTACCGAACTGCTCTGCTGAGTGGGCCACAGGCGGTGAATAATTTGTCGGTAGAAGACCATCGCGAACAGAATTGCAATGATCGCAATGACGATAGTGACACCCCTGAACGGCCCGCGCGAAGCACGATCAGGTTTAGTCGTTGTCATAATTTCACGCCTTGCATGGAGACTGCGCTTTAGGCTAATGCGTTATCATTCTATCGCAAATAGACCTCTATAATCAATCGTCACCGGCAGGGCCTCATTTGTTTTGAATACGCTTATTGTATACTCTACTCATCGTATCTACGCTACAAACCGAACGGTCCCTCGCATCCTACCGGCGGGTAGATCGCAATTCGTTTTCGTTTAATCGAATGAGAGCATGCTGACTTACGAAAACGACACTTCAACGCAGCTCCGCTTGGTCCGAGGAGACGTTCGAGACGCATCGGAGCGGTTTATCGTTATTGGCCGCAATCGTGAATTGCGAGCCCATTACCGGCGGCTAACGGGAAATGCGTTTCACACTCTCTCCTCACACTGGATGGATGGCTCTACAGTAGAAGTTAGCCGCGCTGGCGATCGCTCGTTAAATGTATTCGCAACTTCATTTCGACCACGTGGGCCTTCTCGACGGCGGCACGCCGAGATACGTCGCCTACAGGCGGCGATTGAATATCCATTAGCGAGAATGCTTTCGCTCTGCGATGCAACCGAAGTCGCGCTCGTGCCGATTT
>CAKQNH010000234.1 GCA_934255105.1 uncultured Pirellulaceae bacterium | reverse complement strand
CAGTGGGGTCATCTATTGGCACCACCATTTCGACCTCAACCGCTACGACGTACTTGTCCGTTTGAATCAATTTTGTCCTTTTGATTCGCTCCCCAGCTATGCGCATCGCTAACCTCTGTCGAAAAAGTGCACTGTCACCAGTTTGGCCACACCACTTTGACGCAGATGTGACCAAACAGCTTTGAATTCGGTGCCGTCTGGTAAGACCTCTCGAACCTCGACAGCGGGATTGGGGATGGCGTCCTGCCGCTCGACAATCAGTTCGCCTTCATCAAGGCCGACGACTCTATGTGACTGCGCAGCCCAAGCATAAACTTACTGCGAGAATATGACGCCCGAGTAGGGTGGCAGTGCGATCGCCGCCGACTGGCCGAACCCGTGATTCGCGCTGCCGCCCGCGAACACGGAACTGACATTCCAGTCGGAGAACGACGGATCATATCCCCGCCAGTCGCTGTTGAATCTCGGATGCCATTGTCCTGCCCTGGGTAGTCCGATGTGGTAGTCCGTGTAACCACGATTTGCGAAGTTCAGCACGACGACGACGTCGTCGCCAGAGCCGCCGGCCAGCCAACGGTGATAGGCGATGACTTTATCTTGATTGTTGACGTGACAAACGTTGACGTGCTGGCCTCGAAGCCCGCGAGTGTTGTTGAACCAATTGCGGCGGAGGCGAATAAGATCGCGATAGAGCGTATAGATACCACGAAACTCGTTGTACTTGCCCCAATCGATGCGGTTCTTGTCACCGAATGGAATCCATTCCAGTATTTCCTGCCCTTGAAAGATCATGGGAACCCCTGGGGAGGTGAAGAGCAGTGCTGCGCCAAGGGTGGATCGCTTTTTCGCGTACCAACTATCAGCGTGGCCTGGATGAATCGCTTCGGTTAGCCTTCGACCGCCGCTGGCTGCGCCAACTTCGTCATGCGATTCGGTGTAGATCACTCGGCGAAACGCGTCGCCATCGTACCGTCGCTCGATCGCATCGCGAATAGCGTACATGTCCCGGTCTTCATCCCGCTGGGCGGTGAGCACATCGTAGACACGATGGTGAAACTGGTCATCCCACTGTGCGTCAAAGCCCGCGCCAGCATTCGCCGTGGGCCGAGTAATTGCGGGATTCTGCCGCATATCCTCGGCAATGGTAATTTTCCATGGTTGGCGAAAGTTCACTTCGTCGTTGATCCAGCGTAGCAAATTCCAGCCCCAGCCAGAGAGATTATTTGGGCTGTCAAGCGGGTCGTGATCGTTGGCGTAGACGTTGCGGATATAGGTTGTCATGTCCATCCGCAAGCCATCCATGCGAAAGTCTTCCAACCACATCAAGGCGTTGTCGCGAATCAACTCGCGAACCTCCGGCCGTCCGAAATCAGGGCGGTTCTTCGCGCCCCACGGCGTCCAAGCGCGCCAGTCATTGTAGAAATAAATCCCCCCCATCGCCTCCCCGTTCCAGACTTGAAACCAGCCGTCGAACTGCCACATGTCGAGGTCCGTTGGGCCAAGATGGTTGTAGACCACATCGAGTATTACCGCGATGCCATGTTGGTGAGCCGAATCGATCAGTCGCTTTAGTGAATCCGGTCCCCCGTAAGAATCCTCGATCGCGAACAAATACGACGGATTGTAGCCCCACGAATCGTCTCCAGGAAATTCACTGGCTGGCATGAGTTCAATCGCATTGATTCCGAGTTCTTGCAAGTAGCTCATATCTCCTGCAATGGCGTCGAAAAGCGCGCGTTTCTGCACGGGATCATCGGGAAATGTGGCAGCATGCATTTCATAGATCACCAGTTCGTTCCACGGGGGCATGCCGAAGTCGTTGACCTGCCACGGATAGTCGCTAGAGACGATGACGCCATCGCCGACAGAGTTGGTAACATCCCGGGCTCGCGGATCGATCTTCCAACGGCCGTCGATGACGAGCTTGTAGCGCTGCCCGGCGGCCGCACCGGACACATCCGTGGACCAATTACCGTTTCCCTCCGCGACGAGTGGAGTGGCATTTTCATCCCAGCCGTTGAAATCACCGGCAACCCTCACCTGCCCTGCAGACGGAGCCCACACGCGAAACGCAACACCACCAGCATACGGCATGGCCCCCATGCCCGGTCGAGTAGACGTGTCCGGCATAACAATTTTCTCCTGGTTTCTAGTCGTATCCGCCAAACATCAACAGGGGAATATTCTCGTCCGTGGGATTTAACAATCCGTGTAGCTGTCCTGGTTTCAACAGTGCGAAATGGCCGGCACGAAGCGTGCGCACTTCAAACGCGCGCTGCCGCTGGGGCATCTCGCACCAGTCACCCACGATCATGATCACTTCGTTTTCGAGCACCATGAATATCTCTTGGTTATCACGATGCCGATGAATCCCGATACCACCGCTCGGACGCACGATGTGCAAGTCCATATAATCGACAGCTAGAAAGGGCTCGCGCCGACCGCCGTGGGCTTTCGACCTAAATGCATCAAAACTCCAGTCGGCTGGCGTGCGTCCCAGTTCGTCGCTGTTCTGAAACTCGAAGTAGTTGGACAGCAAATTCCGGTACTCAAGCTGCCCCAACCCACCATGCGGATTTAAGCTAACGCCAACCTTCAGGAAGTTATTCCAACCTCGAACGACCATGGAGAATTCAAAGGTATAGTTCCGGCCCTCTCTTGAATCCCAATGTTGAAGCGAATGATCCGACCAGGCAAGTTCAATGCGCAGCGAATTTGTTGGATGCATGCAATGCTCTGCTGCGACATTGGGTATCGGCTGGTCAGCCACATTCTCGCGTCGAAAATCGTCTACGGAGCCTTTGATCAGATCGGGACGAACCAAGAGTTCACCGCGCGCGAGCGATGCTTTGCCCAGGGTGTCGAGCTTGTCGGCCAAGTCGTTGCCCGGATATGACCACAACTCCACTTCGTATCGGTCGCTAATTTCGTTATACGGCACGACCAGGGGTTCGGCAGTCTCGGCGCTTCCCACGCGAAGATGGAGTCGTATCGTTGTCCCCAATTGGTGATTCGCAGCTTTTGACAGTTGAGAATCGGGGCCGCCACGATAAGAGACACGCAAGAATGGCCCACTCCATGCATCGACGCTCACCCATCCTCGAGTGATCGTCGTATCAGCCAGCGCAAATGCCTTGATATTTTGTTTTTGAAAATCAACGAAGTCCTGTTCACGCGGATCGAGGACCCCACTGTTGGCACCCGCGGGCCCATGCAGTTCTAGCGATGCGAAAGAAAACAGCGCCTGCAGTTCATCGTGCGCGTAGTGCTCGCGTTCAGCCGCAAACACCAACGACTCGTAGACGGCGATCAGGCGGTGCAGTGGATTGTTGTCGTTGTAGTTCGGCGACTCGCCTGGCGCAAGAGGAACGACGATGTCTCGATTGCTAATTTGCATATTCGATCTCGTGTTAAACGCTGTGGTAAAGAAAGGCAATGAACTTAAGAGGTTTGTCACCGTTGTTGCGGATACCATGAATTCCACCGCTCTTGGTGAAGATGACATTGCCTCTTCTGACCGGCAGCTCGACGCACTCTTTCTCGAAGAGCCCATATACGGGACGCATAACTTTTGGAAACTCGGATGTAGCTGGATCGTCTCCAGCAGCCATGTACGCAATTCCCTCACCGTCAATAATGTAGTAGAGTTCTTCAGAACCAATGTGCTGGTGAGTTCCTTCGACGGTTCCCGGCGGAATGGTGACTTCGTGAAAGAAGACTACCGATCCACCAAACTCACGCTGAAGCAACCAGCGCATCTCGATCACGTTGGCCGACGAAAATTCGTGGGAGGCAACTGTCCCAGACCAATCTATCGCCTCATTGGGATCGAGCGGCTTGAAATCTGGATTGGCCGGGTTGGCATCCATCATCGCATTGCGATAGCGGACAGGGGGAACCTTATTCGCATCGAGATACCATCCCTTCTGAAAATTGACTTGATAGTTTCCAACTGGAATCGTGTTTGCATTGTTGTCGTTCGGAATGGGTGAGTTAGGAGCCTGAAACGACCGTTCGTAGTTGTTATCCCACCGCGGTTCATTGATCGGATGGCCGGTGGGCAAATCGACATCGTTCTCGCGGAAAGCCAATTCGACTAACTGCAGCTCATCGAGATTCTCTAAAACAGGTGAAAACGATTTTATTCGCGTGATAGGCCCCGTCGGTCCCATCTGTGCTAGCACTTGAAAGTCATGTCGCATCTCGGCAGATGGTGTTTCAAGCGTCGACCAGACTTCTGCTTGATAAGCGTTGATCCACGGACAAAAATGCAACTTAATCGGTCGGTCTACGCGGCGTTCTTCCAGCTTGGGTGTGCCGTCATCGCTCGTGACCACCCGGCCGCGAGCGTCGCGCGCAGATGCCTTGCCGCTAATTCGCAACCAAGCTATCAATTCCTCGCGCAGGAAGCGACCACTCTCACGAGCAAGTTCGACCAACCTGCTCCCTCGATACTCAACCCGCAGCACATTAGCGATCTTTTTGCCGTCCATGAAAACCTGAGCCTTCAGTACGCTGGCGTCCAACACGCTCCTGGCATCAGAGACGCTGTAACGATAGCGGGGATGTGCGCGGCTCGCGTTCAGATACTGAGCGTGAAACACACGGTCGGGGAAGAAAACTACTTTGAATATTTGGTTTTCTGGAGAGCTGTAGATCTCCTCGAAGCTCAACTGCGGAGTGGGTTGGAGTGCGAGCACCTCCGCAGTCGGAACGCCTTCGGCCGCGACATCCTCCACCGATACTGCACGGCGCATCCGCCCGTCAAAGACTTCGGGTTCACGCACCAGCTTACGAAACGATTCCTCAGCAGAAGGAGGCCGTTGATCGAACATACGGCTCCCAGGAAGTCTGGTCATACTTACAGCCTTGTCTTCAAATGGTCAGCCACGCGAAAGGAGTTGGCTTGGATCGTAAGCGTAGGGTTGGCTCCGCCGGAGGTCGGCATGAACGAGCCGTCAGTTACGTAAAGATTGTCAAACTCCCAGTGTCTACAAAATGGATCGAGCACTGAGTCAGACGGATCGACGCCAAACCTCAGGCCCCCCAAGATATGGTTCGCGATGCGAGCGCGAGCGTCGTTGCCGACATGTCCGAAACCAGCCACTGCCACCCCGCCGGCGGACAGAATATCGCGACAGGTTTCGGCCATGGCTTGCATGAGATAGTTGTCATGCGAATGCCAGCTCTTGATAATGTAGGCCACCGGGCGATTCCACTTGTCAGTTACCGTCGGGTGCAACTCGATGCGATTGGATTTCAGCGGCACTTGATTGGCCATGAAACTGACCGAAAGACTACGTTGAAAGTTGCCGTCGAGCCACTTCAGAAATCCTTCTCCGGTGATGCTGCGGTCATCGATGAACGATTTCCAAATCGTATCCATGTCCTGAGCGCCATGCGTGCGGCCCAGCGAGATGGGCAACGCTTGATCGGAAGTGTTGTTGTAGATCGCCGCTCCGGCCCAGAGTTGGTGAGCGTCGAGAAATGCTGGGGTGGCTGCATAGTCCGTCGCATAGTCGCTGTCAAGCGAAATGGACTTGTCCTGCGCTGTTGGTACATCACCTTCAGCCCCACCAAAACAGTGCGTCAAGAAATATTTACCGACGAGGCTAGCGTTTTCGTCGCGACCAGCGTGAAGCCTGCGGTCGAATTCTGGATCGATTTGACCGGACAACAAAAGCAACCGCACGGACTCGATTGCCGAACAAGCGACTACCACAATTCTTCCCGTGACTATGCGGTGATGCCCCGAAGGATCAAGTACGTGAACTTTGTCGATGCGACCATTGGTCTGCATCAGATGGGTCACCACACAATTCGGCCATAGTGTCAGGTTGTCTCGAAATCGATCGTCGTGCAGCGTAGGACGCAATAAAGAAACATACGTGTTTGACTTCAAACCGAGTGGATCGCCATATCGATTAACAAACCCGGTTTTGGCAGCTTCAGGATTCGGGTTTCCGGCAGCATCGCGCGGAACTTGTCGGCCACTGGGTTCATGATCTTCCGTAATTACCGCCAGCGGTGTGCGGTAGGCTTTCATCCCAAGCCGATTCATGCCCTGCAACGCATACTGGCTGATTGGGTTCGGCGTCAGGGGCGTTTGGTAGGTGCCTGGATCGCTAAAAAGCTTCTCCTGCCCTGCCTGCTGACCATTCAAGCCAACGAGTCGCTCGGCTTTGGTGTAGTAGGCTTCTAGCTCTGAGTAGGAGTACGGCCAGTTGCGGGACTCGCGTTCGACATCGCCGGCGGGATCTGCAGCGATCGATCGCGCCGCATTGAAATCTGCCAGCGTAAGATCGAGACTAGTGAACCGCAGGGATACGCCGCCGTAGAGCTGAGTCCCGCCGCCAACAGCTTGTGCTGTGTACCCCTCGATGGTTGCTTTGTCAACAGTGCCGCTGGCCGTCTGTTCACGATAGACATGGGGCTCGTCATTCAAGTCTGGTTCGATGTGGCTACTGAAAATTGCTTGCCCACGATTTTCCAAGTTGATCGTCAAACGCTTCTCAGGTCCGGTCGCGAATAGCTCATCGCGTTTGAAGTCGGAAGGCATACCAGGTGGGTCGTCCTGAGGACGCAATAGCGGACCTTTCTCGAGAACTAATACTCGGTGCCCCGCACGGGCCAACTCATACGCAATAGGCGAGCCCCCGGCACCACTTCCCACGATCACAACATCGAATTCAGTTTGCATCGTTTTACCCCCGATATGCCAGACTTGTTCCTACCGGTCTTTCGATATTGCGCTGCCAATCGAACGGGAAGCGACTTTGTAGATAAGCCCACCCCGATGCAGATGTATTGCCTCCATATTTGGGATGGGAGTAAGCACCCGTAAATGCGTGCCGGCGAAGCAAATCAAGGAAATATTGCGGGCTACCGTAACTGCTGGAATCCCATCCGGTGACCCGATTAGCCTTCATCTCTTCGAGCAACTGTGAGTACACTTCACGGGACATCTCTAGCGGCTCGAACCCCGGTTCTCTGTGCCGCAGGATTCGGTCGATTTGGCGCAGGCAGACTCGGTAATCAGTTAGGTGATGCGATTCTTCCCTCGCTAGAATTTTGTCGATGTAGCTCGACGCCCCGGCCGAATCGTCCAGCCGGTAGGCACTCCTTATCACGCCTCGACGCGCTTCGGCGCTCAGACCGTCGTAAAACCAATCGAGGAAGCGTTGCGC
>CAKQNH010000233.1 GCA_934255105.1 uncultured Pirellulaceae bacterium | reverse complement strand
ATTGCCCGCGAAATGCTGCGTGAATCATTTTTGAGCGATCTGAAAACTGGCACCAGCGAAACAAAAATCCGACTGCGCTTCGAACAACTCCTAGCGCTGGCAACCTAAGTCCGCTGCGGACTTACAGCAATTCCCCTAAAGTGCAGTCTACTAGACGATTTGGCTTCATCTCGTGTACCCACAGTAATACGAACCGTAGTGTCTGGCTGCAATTACGTTAGTGTTCCCGCAATAGCTGGCGTTCTCGAATCACATCCCAACATTCGTCGCTGGTCGCTTTTAGAGTTCGCTCCGCTCGGTGACGGATACGCGAGCCGCGAGAAATATGCTCTTACTTCCGATGTGTTCTGGGACACAGTTCGCCAGGCGTCTCAAAACGTGAATGGCTTATTTGAAGTCGATGGATTCGGGAACAGTGCAAAGCCTGGTACGTACGCATTAGTGACTCCGAGTGCGCGACTCTACGGGACAGAAAGCGCGCAGGGGCAATTGGGGCATCGCTTTGTGGGAAATGTTCTTACTGACCACCTCAGCGACTTAGCCGAGAATCTTCCCTTCGACCGGGTGCGTCATGAGGCTCGCTACGGCTAGGTTGGCACCTAGCCTTCCAGGTGCATTCCGGCTGCTATTCAATGGAGGGCGGGAACCGACGCGATCTTGCGTTGTGACGAGCCTAGGCCGTGTAAGAACTGCGTTGACATATGCGTTATCCATCGAGAAATGGCTAGGCGTTCCCCACCATCGATATGAGCCCTTGTCGCCTGCAGCTCAATCTCTGAGCAAGCCCCCTCTACAGCCAGATCGTGGACCGTAAGATGCGATTTTGGAACCACGGGTAGCGGGCTGATCCCCTGCGAATGCCTCGCGTCGGAGCTAACCACCTTTCCTAGCTCCGACGCGGGACAGCCCGACATTTTTGGGAAGGGTGTCTGCGATGAGTTTGGATTCAATCCTAAAGGCGGCATGTGGAAATGCCCGGAGCATTCTGGAACTCGCGAAGCAAGTGGAGCCAAATGGCCAATACGCGGCCGTGTTGCTGTCGCTACTTGCACAATATTCATCTGAGCTAAGGGAAGTCGCCGATCGGTTGAATGCGCAGCAAGAGCATGTTTTGACCCTCTGCGAAGTTATCCTAGCGGCTTTTGAAGAGTTAGAAATTCCATTGAATTCAGCGTTGTTAAATTGCTCGGATAAACAGCGCACCGCAATGCTAGAACGCGCTGCCATCGGCTTTGCCACGGTCGCGAAACGGCAGTTACCATACCTCCCCGTCGAGTTTTTCTGCGCGGAGACAATCGCCGAATCAGGTGGGTACGAACGGTACAGAGCGCCCCCCAAGGCCAGCGACATTCTAGCGGGACATGTTAAGCACGGCTCCGTGCGACTGGTTACGGTCCGTGATATTGCCACCCACACCAACCTATCGGCTTCGTCGGTACGGCGCATGGTCAAGCAAGCTGGCTTCCCAGTGCCTAAGCAAACGAGACCCGCAAAGGCTTGGTCTTACGATGAAGCGAAAGCATATGCGACAGTGCATTACCGAACAACCTCCGGGCGGGATGCAAAATTGAACTGGCGCGACTAAACGCCAATTTGGCGCTGCCGAGCGCCAATAGCGCCAAGTCCGAAGTATCACTGCGCGGCAGATTGCTCTTCTCAAGCATCCTCCTAGGATTACGGAAACCGAGGAGGACAACATGGTAACTGCTGTAAGAATTGATCCAGATGCGTTTTACGACGATGGCGGCGTCCAGAAGCTATTGCACGTTAGTCTTGCGCAACTAACAAGATTTTGCACGGGTGGGCTTCGTTCCACGACCCGGGGATCTCGTCGGTACTTCCGCGGGCAGTGGTTAATCGACTGGCTCGAGGGCACAAAACAATCGGAGGTGCCCTAATGACCCGTCCCGCGTCGTTTGACGAGGCGGCCATGCCGGAAATGGCGAGGCCAGATCTGGTCGCGCCTAATCCACTGGTGGGACCGCTCGAGCCGATCTGCGTAGGCAAGGCTACAGCCTGTCAGCTTCTGTCGGTATCAGCGCGGACACTGGACTCGATGGTTGACCGGGGGCTGCCAGTAGTGAGGCTCAATGGGAAAAACCTTTACCCGATTCAGGGCATGCGGATTTGGATTGGCGAGCAAACCAACGTCCCACGAAAGGCTTAGTGAGCCGCATTGTGTGCGCGATTTGGTGAATCAGTAGCAACTCGTTGGAATTTGCAGGTCGATTCGGGTCACAGGGTGACTCCGATCAACAAAATTAAAAACCGCTTGAAGGCTTAGAGCGCCTTCAAGCGGTAGGGAAATCATACAACGGAATTTTAACATGTCGACCGCGACAATCAAGACCGAACTTCTGCATTCGGCAATACCACCATGCAACTTTGCGAAGTGCGAAGCCGACACGGCGCAGGCCGATCAGGCACGCGCAGAGCACGAGGCTATGCAGCAGCGTCTAGATCACTCTGGGCGGCAATGCGGGGAGAATGGGAAAGCGAGCCTTTTTCACCCGAGCCACGAAGCACGCGATCGCGAGATGGAGGCGTTGACAATCACCGCCGAACTCTGCCTTGGCTTTGGGATCAGGGATCACTTGGACGTTCGTCGCATTCACGAACAGGTGTTGCTCAAGCTCGAGCAATTGTCGAAGGAGACTGCGCGCGAGCGAATCTTTGGCCTACTTGAATTGGGCGACGACTAATGGACTGGATCAAGCTCTACAGGCAATCGAGCCAATCGGAGGTATTCCCCGACGCTGATCTCTGGCGGTTGTGGTGCTGGCTGTTGATGCGCGCAGCATTCAAGACAAATCACGTTTCCGTGGTTGCTGGCGGTGGTCGAAAAACCGTGACACTACACCCATGCGAATGTATCACAGGCCGGAACACTTGCAGTCAGGAGTTGAAGTGGTCGCCGAGCACGTTTGAACGCCGACTACAGAAGCTTGCGGCTATGCAGATGATTGAGATTGAACCACGAAACAACTATTCCATCGTCAGAATCCTGAACTGGCAAAAGTACCAAGTTGAACAGGCTATTGACCAATCAAAACAAGGCTCAAAGGGCGATTCTGTAACTAGTGGTGAACACGGTGTGAACAGGGTGCGAGCAGGATGTGGACAGGGTGCGAACACAAACAAGAATGAAAAGAAAGAAAAGAAATCTCTTACTTCAAGCTCGCTTGAAAGGTTTGAGTTTGAGAGCTTTTGGAAATCGTTCCCCGTCAGGACTACAACAAGTGGGTTCCGCACCAAGGGAGACAAACAAGCCGCGCTCAAGCAGTGGCAAGCACTTTCAGCCGCAGATCTAGCGCTAGCCGTTCAGGCCGTATCAAACTATGCCGGTTCTGGCCAGATGCCCAAAGACTGCCATCGCTGGTTGCGAGATCACTGTTGGAATCAATGGCTTGAGACGGAACCCGAAGCAACCACAGTCAGCGATCCCAGCCAATGGGGGCGACGCCTACTACGATGGCGACGATGCTCCACCCAAATCTCAGCCCCAAGGAGTTCTATCTTGAGCGAATCCGAGTTGACGCGCCACCGTGTTGAGTGTGAAAGCGCTCTGGTTTCAATCGCACTGCGCGATCCCGTGGCCGCAATCGACCGCGTGCTATCGTTGGTGATGCCCGATGACTTCGAGGATCGCGACTTAGCCGAAGTCTATGACACTTTGCGCGACATGCACGGCGCGGGCTTTAGCGTTGAGGTTGAAGCTTGCGCGCTCGAACTGCGCAAACGCGGCGTGATTGCTCGAATCGGTAAACACGAGTTACGCCAGATTCTTCAAGCTGGCTACTCGATTGGAAATTGCGAGTACTACGCGCGGGAAGTCGCCCGACTCGCCGACCACCGTAAGTTACTAGCCCAAGCCAGGCTGATTCTCCTGTCTGAGCATAGCGTGAAAGCCAATCCGGCCGACCTCCGCGACCGCTTCGAGGCAGGCACTAGGCTTGACCGAACGGCGTCCAAAGCTTCAACCATTGCTCAATGCGTAGCCAAGATGGCCCAGGCGCACCGAGCAGCGTTGGCGGGCGGTGGTAGTCTCGGAATGCAAACAGGCTTCAAGTCGCTTGACGAGGCAACCAGCGGAATGCACAGGCAACAGCTTTGGTTATTGGGCGCTCGGTCTAACACGGGCAAAACCGCGTTAGGCGTCTCACTAGCTGGCAATCTAGCCTCAGGTCGAACAGGCACCCGACGAAACGTGATTATGTTCTCGCTTGAGATGAGCGAAATTGAGTTGGCTGAGCGATGCTGCGCTGATGAAATTGGGATTAACTACAGTCGATTCAACCATACGACGCTTGAGCCGAGCCACCTGGAGGCAATCGACCGATACGGGCCAGTTTTCGATAACTGGCCATTCGTGATTGTTGACAAGCCGAGCCTCACGGTTGAGTAGATCGCAGCAAGGGCGAAGATTCATGCGCCGGCGAGTGGGATTGATCTAATCATCGTCGACACCCTTCAGCGAGTCCGACCGCGGGACCCGCGACAAGAACGCCGACTACAGCTTCAGCAAATCTCGAACGATCTCAAAGACGTGGCCAAGAGCCTCAATTGCACCGTGTTGCTGTGCGCCCAGCTAAACGCCAGCGCCGAAGGGCAAGAGCCGGATTTGACCCACTTATCGGAAGGAAAACAGGTTGTTGAGCCCTGCGATACCGTAGTCTTGATGCACCGACCAGACCGCGATAAGTCCAAAGTGATACTCAAGATCGAAAAGCTACGGCGCGGCGCTCGTAAAAAAATCTCGATTGACTTCGATGGAAAGTTTCAACGCTTCAGCGAACAACCGATTGCCGAGGAATGGCACTAGTGAAACGCTACCGCAAAACAATCCCGATCCGATACCCAGATTGTCGCTGGCTTGCGTACGACCGAAACTCGACAGTTTGCTATGGCTGCCAGAGCGAGGCACGCACGCTAGGACGCGAGCGGAACTACGTACTCGACAATCACTTCATCGAGAGGCTCGGTCGCGTCAAAAGCAATCCATGTCGACTTGAGCCATCGAACAACGAAGACATTTTCACGTGCGTCAACGGGCTCGCTGACATTTGGTCGAAATAGAAAATCAACTTGCTCGAAGTGCGTGCGTTGGTGCAGCGGTCAAGCTTGAATTGTGATGATGGGCCCACCGAGCCCCGAACCCAGCAACGAATTCCCATGAAAACCAACGCACAATTAATCTCCAGCCGCTTTTACGCACAGAAGTCGGCTCAATAAATCCAAGAAACAAACATAGTCAACTACCATTCCAGATCTGCGCCGCGTTCAGCCGAGGTGCCAGAAGTTTTTTAAAATCCTAATCCAGCTACTTCGAGGGGACTCAAGCCCGGATAAGGCACATTCCCTTGTAGGTGGCAAGAAAGTGAGAACTAATGAGCCGACCAGTAACAGTTTCAGACGAGCAGATTGGCAAAGCATTGAGGGACAGCGGGGGCGTAATAGCCCATGCTGCGGAGGCGGTTGGCCTGAGCCGCAGAGGGATAACCAAACGCATCCAAGGCAACGCCGATCTCGAGGCAGCTCGAGATGAAGGCCGAGCGGAGATACTTGACCACGGAGAAACGGGATTGTTTACGGCCGTCCGCGCTGGAAAACCTTGGGCAATTCGCTTCGTGCTGACCCGATTGGGACGCGATCGAGGATATGGGGCAACTCTGGCGGTGGATAGCCAAGTTACCGGACGGGTCGTCGTCTATTTGCCAGACGATGGACGTGAAGAAAGTAGCGTAGCGATCCGCAAAAGTTGCCCGAGTGCAAGAGGGGACGGCTTGCAGTCGCTGTAGTCGCCGTATAGCCCCATGTTGCCATGCCCAGCACTAAACCCCTTGGGGTATGGGCCTCCTCGCTGCAGCGGACATCCTGGGTGATTTCAGCCGGATGTAATGGCAGACACTAAAACCGATACTCCATCGCTAAATTCTCGCCTGGACAAGTCTGGAGCCAACTAAACTCTACCTTGACTGCCATGTTGAGCGGAAAGCGCAGAACGTAGACCACGCCTCTTGCTGAGGCCAGACCAACAGTCCAGACTGTCGTGGCGATTTCCCGGGGCTCTAATCGTCGTAAACTGTCGACCTCGATCCTGCGTTACGTTAATATTAGTAGTCGCGCCGTGGCGTATCTTGCAAGTGCGTAACAACGACATACAAATTAATCGACACGCTTAGGCAGGTCCGAGACGGGCAAGCAAACCGGGACCCGGAATCGAATTACCGATGCGGAACCTTCTTCCGTCGTTGACTTTCCTGCGATCCCGGCACCGATTAGCGAATTCACTACTCCAAGTCGCGCTTCAGATCCCTTAGTGCCCTCAGCCCTGACTGAAACTTCGAATTCTATTGACTGCATGGGAGTTACTCCAGCATTGACATATTCAGCCATGGTATTCGTATCTGGGACGATCGTGCCCGGCGGTGTATCGATTTGCGCATCTTGTATGGCTCCAACTATGTCCAGCAGTGCTGTCTTCACGAACGTTCTTAGTTCCATAGAACTTCCCCTTGAAAGGTTGATGAATAGGACCAGTAGCAATCCTGTTTAGCCAGGCGTGAGATCCGCTGGAAACGCGGCTTGAAATCATTCCAATGGCTGTACGGTCGACCTGCGGCGCACCCTAGTCCGATACCCATATCCTGCACCGAATCGCCACAGCGGCCATCCTGGGCGGTTTGAGCCAGCAGCAATTGCCTAGGCGGCCATGGCAGTGGCGCGAATGTTGTCCAGTAACTGCATAATTCTTTGGATTTGGTCGGCGTTAAAAATCGCATCTGGCCCTTGGGGGGCGATGTCGGTAAAAGGCGATTCGTAGAGGAGACCAATGTCGACAATGCCGTGGTCGACAAGCTGGTTGATAATCAGGTTGATAAATTCGATCTGATTGGCGTTGTAGCTGGTGCCGACTAAGAACTCGCTAAATAAACTCTTGGCTACTTCGCGATCAAGACCGACGAGCGTGCGGACAAAGATTCCGAAACTCTCGTTCTCCTGCCTAGCTTGAGCGATATACTCGGGCTTGCCGACCTTGCTATCGGTCAGAACCCGCTCTAGGTCGTCCAGATCGGCCGTTGTGAGCGGTGCGTTGTTGCGGAGCTTGCGTACTGCCTCCAAGCCTAGATGCTCGCGCAGGAAGGCTCTAGCTTTGTCACGGAAGCGTTCAAAGGTGTCCTGGCCGAC
>CAKQNH010000232.1 GCA_934255105.1 uncultured Pirellulaceae bacterium | reverse complement strand
CTCGCCGTCGGCACTTAGATGCGACCAGCCCCTACAAGTTCCACTAATCCGGCCAGATGGACCAGCTTTTTTTGAGGGACTGCCCCCTTTGGGCCGCTGCGACCTTTAGATAGCCGTGACTTGCCGTAGCTTTCACGCGAACTACCCTAGGGGAGCCAACTGGTAGGCTCGCGAGCGGAATAGAAAATCGGTCAAGTTGCCTTCATGCGGCTGTAGCCAGCTCAAGCGATTCGTGGGGATGGCACCCACGTTCAAACGATCGACATCGGTGCTCTCAGTTAGCTCCGAAACCAGTTGTTCGTCAGCAGTCAGTGCGGTGCAGACAAGCGTGGACCCGATCTTCTTCAGGAACTGCTTCTGAGGGCACTTCACGACGCTGGTAAATGGGAACATGTATTCCTTGGCCACAACCGCTCGATCCGGACTGTCCGCATGGACGATCACGGGCCGCAGGTAGGCACAGCGTTCCTTCTCAATCAAACGCGGGCCGAAGCCAGCGGTAGCGTCGGACACCCCCGATTCGGCCAGATCCTGCTGCACCATTGCCCAAGTTCCGGTGGCCATGGCTGCATTGGTAAAGGCAGCCAGGCCCGCTTGCGGGTCGCTGGGTGGCAGCACGCCAATAGGGCCCAGTCGTTCAGCCAATGCTTGGGCAATAGCCTCCGTATGCCGCGACGCCCAAATGCTCGAACAATTGATGCAGCTACGCCCCGAGTTTGAGTAGATGCTCTCCACCATCAGTTCCAAATAGTCCTCCCAGCGATCGACCACATCGTCGCCGATCAAGATTTTCGAGAACCCAGGGCCATGGGGCTGCACGCGTGGATCGCCGGAGTATTTCTCGACGGTCTGAGCGCTGCCAAAGATCATCGACCGGCGGCAGCGAGCCAGGAGCATGTTGCCGACATCGTGACCACCGGGATACAGCCCAAAGGCTTCGGCTGGGATGCCAGCTTCTATAAACGCAGCGATCATGCGATACGGGGTCCAGGGTTCCTGGCTGCCAGGTTTGAGGAGCAAGCCAATCTGCAGGGCTACGGCGGGCAGCCACAGTGTGTGAACACCCGGTGAGTTGTTCGGTAGCACGGCCCCCAGCACGGGCGACTGCACCTGATAGCTGACCGTCACCCCGCGTCCCTCCTCGCCGTAACCGCGCGCCAAGATGTCCAGGTCTAGACCACGCGTGAGCGCGTCGAGAATCTGCCGCATGTTGGCCAGTACGAAGGAATTCTTCTTCATGTTTGCCAAACACATGTGTTCGGGCAGACCGGTGCTGGCCGACTGCTGATGGATGAACTCGTCGACATTCTGCGTGCCATCGCCCATCGGCAGCGTGGCCGATTCGAATAGCTCCGCCGCTCGACTGCAGCGAGCCAGCAATTCTTGACTGGGGATCTCACGCAGCACCGCACGTGCCCGCGGCGCATGTTTCATGTCCAGTTGCAACATGCCGCCGTTGACTTGCGAAATGCTGGCGATGGGCTCGCCGGTATCGAAGTGGATAACCTGCTGCGTATCTAGGGATTGATAGGCTTTACCAAAACGTAGGGCGGGGAGCTTTAACATTGCATCAAATCCAGTTTGCTGTTTGCAGGGTCGCGGAGATCAGTAGACGCCGACAGTCGTCTGCGATGCGATGGCATGGAAGGGACGCACGCCGCTGACCCCATCCCACGGATACTTGACGTAAGGCGGCTCGCGCTCCCCCTCGTCGCGTTCCAGAAAGCCGGGGACGAAGAACTCTTTGGTCATGGTATAGAGTTTGACGCGGCCCGTGCCACCCATCGACACCAATTGCCGGTGATCGTCAAAGTCGACCACCTCGATGACCGCTCGGGGCTGTGGCGCGTAGTAAGTGATTTTGTAGTCGTCGTCGGCGGTTACCGGCTTGCTGCAGGCCAGTCCCATCAAAGTGTTGCCGTAGGTCGGTGTCATGTACACGCCGCTCTCTTCGGGCGGACCATTGAATAGCTCTTCGACGCAGAAACGAGTCCATTGCGGAGTGAACTCAGTACCTCCCGAAAAGATGCCGGTGATCCCAATCTCTTGAATGCTGGTCCCCTGCTCGGCTAACCCATAGGCCAGGGCTTCCAGCAACTTGGGCGTTGTGAACATGCACTTGATGTCATGGTCGGCGGTCAAAATGGTGATGGCTTGGTCGATGCAGTGCTGCTTGTAGGCTTCCAGGTGTTCCATCCAACCCTTCTTGATCAGCTTGACCACCCACCGCGGGTCCAGGTCGATGCAGAACGAGATTCCACCGCGAACCTGGCACAAGTGCTCGACGGCTAGTCGCAGGCGTCGGGGCCCCGAGGGGCCGAGCATCAGCCAATTAGCCCCGCGTGGAAAATACTGGTCGGGCAGTGTGTCGCTAAACATCTCGTAGTCGATGCGAAAGTCATCGATCACTACGCGGCTTTTGGGCACGCCCGTCGTTCCACCGGTTTCGAAGACATACGTCGGACGGCCATCGAGCCCCTTGGGGACCCAGCGCCGCACCGGACCACCTCGCAACCAATCGTCCTCAAACAATGGGAACTTCTTCAAGTCGTCAAAGCACTGGATTTCGGTCAGCGGATCGAACGAGAGCTCCGATTTTTTTTGGAGCCAGAAAGGAGAGCCGGTCGAATCGTGGAAGTGCCACTGGACCATTTCGACGGTGTGCTCGTCCAAACGTTGACGGGCCTGTTTTTCATCCATGGGGGCGGCTGCCGCAGTCATCTGAGACCTCGTTGCTTAGGTGGATTAATAGCTGCCTGGCTGCGACGAGCATATCCGAGGGGCAAGCGTTGGGGCGTTATTGTAATGGATCATCAGCCTGCTCGCACGGCCCGGCCCGTTAAACCTAAATTATTCACGCGCTGAAGCGCTGGAATCAAGGCCATCGCTTCAGGGCGTGAATAATCCGGGTTAAAGGCAGTTTACTTGACAAGCCTCAGCAGGGGGCGGCTGGCCAAGCTATAACGGCACCTACGAAAAAACCGCAGCCTCATGGCTGCGGTTTTTTTTAATGGCGAGTGTCAAGCCCGCTAATCAGTCGGGTCGCTTGGAGTTAGGGTGAAACACCAGTTCCCAGGTTCGATGAGAATCCATCGTCATCATCGGCCAAGGCGACAACGCCCACTGCGAGACCGGCAATGCCGAGCAGTCCGCCTATGCCACCCAAACCGCCTCCTAGGCCACCCCCACCGCCGGAGCCGCCGCCAAATCCGCCGCCGCCGCCACCCATTGGGCCAAATCCTCCGCCCATGGGGCCGAATCCTTCGCCCATCATTGGGAGCGGCTGCCCAACCAATGGCAATGGCTCAGGCAATATGGTTCCATCGCCATCAACGGGAGCACCGCCAGCGGCTGGAATAACCAGTGAAGACGCCACAGCCAAAGCTTCGTTAGCCGTGGTCGATACAAACTTCGTGGACTGCTTCCCATTGGCGGAGACGCGGGCATCGTCCACAAGCTCTAAACCGAGCGTTGCATAGGCACCACCGCCGAGCACCAAATCAACCGCGCCGGGTGCGTGAGCTGGGAATGAGAATTTGCCGTCACGGTCTACTCGTGCAGTAGCCACCAATGCACCTTGCTTGAACACTTTGATGATGTGGGCTTCTGGGATGACGCGGTCGCTTTCAAAGGCGACTTGTCCCGAGACTAGGCCGCCGCGAATGGCTACGCGCTGGCTTTGAGTTGCGGAATGCATTGGTTCTGCTAGCTCGACAAAGGGCCGCGAGATAACAAACTGCTCTTGGGGTGCCCACAGCGACTGTAGTACTGCATCCACATTCGATCGACTCATAGTGGACGCATACACATCCATAGCTGGTGCCCGACCTAGCTGGCTGCTGTCGACCGCTTCGAATGAGACGATGCCGTAACAATTCGGCGATTCTGCTGCGATCTCATACACACCAGGGGTCAGTCCGCTCACCGAGAACGAGCCGTCGTCGGCGGTTCGGGTAGTTTCTAGAACCATCAGGTTTTTGGACAGCGTGACCACCGCATTGGCTTGAGCCTGCACGGCTCCCCCATCTCCGACGGTTACGACGCGGCCCTTCAAGCTGCCATCACTTTGGATCGCACCCCAACCGCTGTGATAAACGGTCGTTTGAGTATGGACCGCACCTGCGGTTGCCTTCGGTGCGGGCACCAATTCAGTTTGAGCCCAGGCAGGGCCTGCGCTTATTAAAAATCCTAAACCGATTAACGTGCGTAATAGCATGATTCTCATCCGCTCCTGACAAACAATGGTGTGGTAGATCTTGGTTGGTATTCTGAGCTCGGAACTGTCGTCTTATTATTTGAGCGTCGCTGGTCTGGTGGTCGATTGTTTAGTGACTGACGACGGCTCAGATGCTTAAACCCTACAGCGAGAGGATTAAGCCGATTATATCAGATTTGGTAAGCTGGGTCAACTGTCAGGGGCCTGCGGGGCGTCTGGGTTGAAAGATTTCACTAACTTTTCCTGGGCTAGTAAGCGGCTTGGTAGTAGCTTTGGCCGGAAAATCTTTCCCCTGAATGCGCTCCCCCAGTGGGACTACTTGTTGAGTCTGGTCGGCCTTCAGGTATCCCAGCAGTTTATCCAGCGAAATTTGGATGATTCCATTGCGGCGAGCTTCGGCGCGGAACCTTTCGTAAGCGGCCTGCTTGGCCAATGCCTCGGTGCTATCTCCTTTGAAGACCCCCAAATCGCTCCCCAGGACCAGGAATGCCGTATTGGGATTCATGCCAGGCAGGTCCGGCACTAGGTTGCCTTTGGAATCCATCTCCGCGTCGATCTTGCCCCCGCTGCGTCGAATCATTTCACGCACTTCGTTAATGTCGTCTTTGTAGTCGCCATTGAAATCCATTTCGCCGACCAGCGCGAAACCGATCGTGCGACCGGGGCGCCAAGCGGGCGAAAAGACTTTGTCTTCCACCATAATTGGTTTTCTGGGATCGTAATCGGTCACTCGCGCTTGGCTCAAGTGCGGGTGGTCCTCGATGACTCGTGTCACGATCAGGTGCGCCTTGTCTTTGGCTTCGCTGGTGTTAACCGCTGACTCGTCGATGATCGTGAAGGCTACCCCTTCGCGTAGGCCGTCGTCGCGACCCAAGTCGATCCACACCGTAGTGCCACCGTTGGCGGTGCGAATCACTTTGCCCTGAGGGTTGGCGAAATCCAGATTGGTGTATTCGGTCAGCTCATCCATTTTCTTTTCCACCGTCTGGGTCAACGTCGAATTGGAGTCGTTCAATTCGCGATTTTTGGTGGTCAGTGCGGCCAGTTGGGTATCAAAAGACTTCTTGTAACTATCAAAGCTGTCCAGAGTTTCTTTCTTTTCCGCGTTTAGCTTAGCGATGGCTTCCACATGTTGCTGACGAATAGCTGCCAAGTCGTTTTCCGCTTTCTTCTGAGCCACTTCGGCGTCTTCACGAGCCTTGGTCTCGCGCTGCAGCGTGGCCGCCTGCTCGGCCAGCAACTGCGCTTCGCGCTCGCGGGCTTTGTCGATGTCTTCATTCCGCACGCGCACCGTGTCGAGCAGATACTTGGGCAGCTTCATCAAATTCTTTTCGCTGGCATCGACATTGGGTGCGAACAGGTTCATCTGCTGTGCAAACTCCTTTTCGACCGGCCCCAAACGCTCATCGCTCGCAAAGCGACTGGCCTCTTCGGTCAACTCCTCCTGGGTCTTTTCGCCGTAGCCAACCATCGACATCAACCGCCCCACGCGAGCTTCACTGGTTTGGAACTCAGTGGTGGCCGTGGCAAGTTGGCTGCTTTTTTCTTCAAATCGCTTGTTCAAATCGCTGTAGCTACGCCACAGAAAAAACATCCCCAACAGCAAACCGACAGAAACAAACGACATCGTGATGACGTACGCTTGCCAGGCAAATAGATTCCGGTCGCGAACTGCCATAGGTAGAATCCAAGAAAAGAGCGAAAAACAGGAAGAGAGAGGCTGCCCACAGGTTCAGCCGTTCTCCGCTGAATGGTTAACGAGAGTGGTTTCCTGTTTTAGTGTATTTGCGCGTTACCCAGCCGTCAAACTTTTTGCCCAAGATACCCTCCAGGGCCATCTGAAGCGCTGCCCATTCGCCCAAAATGACTGTGTTTGCCGTGCCACAGTTGGACATTTGGTATTTATCTGGCTTTTTCGCAGATTGTTTTATAGTAGCCATTCACGCGATAGTCGTTGATCGCTCCGCCGATCATTGCTCTTGTGTCGTTGATCGCTCCGCCGATCATTGTATGTCGTACATGACGCATCCGTAGTGTCAGCGTATACGCGAGGCTCCCAGGTATCTGATCGGCGACAATAGCATCTGATCGGCGGAGCGATCAGCGACAATAGCAATAGCATCTGATCGGCGGAGCGATCAGCGACTATACTTATCCCGGCGGCCAAGTCATATTGCGACCACCCAAAATGTGGAAATGCAAATGGTCCACCGTCTGCCCACCTTGTTGGCCGCAGTTGACTACCACGCGATAACCGCCCTCAGCCACGCCCAGCTCTCGGGCGAGCTGCGGAATGACCGTCCACAGATGCCCCATCAGCAGAGCGTCCTCGGCGGAGAGTTGTTCGAGCGACGGAATCGGCTTTTTAGGGATGACCAAAACATGCACGGGCGCCTGGGGATGCACGTCATGGAAGGCTAGGCACTGTTCGTCCTCAAATACGACCTTGGCCGGGATCTCCTTGCGAATAATCTTGGAAAAGATGGTTTCTGCCATGCTAGTTACCTCCCCCGAGCGATTTCAGGATGGTGTCAAAGTTGTGGCGCACGCTGGTCAACGAATCGACCATCATCTCAGGCTTGCCAGCTTTAACAATTGCAGCACCCAACGAAACATTCTGCTTCCAGTCCTCGACACTGTAGTTGCGAATGTCGCGATAGGGGAATTCCAGCTTGGCAGCAACCTTGGGAACTAAGTGGAAATTCTCGGGAGATCGAACGACATAGTAGTTCTCGCACAGGAATAATCCCGCTGCACCAACTAAAACGCCTAACAAAAATGTGGACAAACGACTCATATGGCTTCCTAGACTATGACTGCTTACACCCAGTGTTAACCGATGAGGCGTAACATTGCACGGGCACCCCCGCCTTTTTATACCCCACATTGCAAAAAGTATCGGCCCCATGGCAGCCTGCGGGCGTGAGCCAAGTTCTGCGAGCTAGTTCCGCTCACTCTTAATGCTGCCTAGCATTCCCCGCTGG